>DOKO01000444.1 GCA_003510825.1 Stenotrophomonas sp. | reverse complement strand
ACGAACAGGCGCGGGCTGCCGGTTTCCAGGCTGTGCAGCACGGTGGCCAGTTCGGCCACGCCACAGCGCAGGCGCACCTGCATGGCCACGCGCACGAACTCGGCATCGCGGCGGTTGTCGGTGAGCGGCGTGCGGTTGCTGATGGTGCAGCTGCGGTTGCCCGGGCTGGCCGTGGCCACCGCATCCTGCACGCGCGCACCGAGGGCGGCGGCGGCGGCTTCGGCAGTGGCTTCGCGCAGGAAACCAGGGCGCTGCTGCAGGGCCTCGCGGGTCTGCTGCAGGCGCTGTTCGATCTGCGGCTGCTGCTGCAGCTGTGCCTGCACGCGCTGCTGGCGCTCGCGCAGCGCGGCTACGTCGTCGTTGATGGCCAGCAGCGGCTGGGTGAACCACGGGTGCACCAGCAGCAGGTAGGCCAGGCCCAGCACTGCCACCAGCAGTGCCAGCGCCAGCCAGCGGTCACGGCGTGCGCTTGGCATCGGCATCGGCCGCCTCCTTGGCTGGGGCGGCAGGGGCGGCGGCCGGGGCCACCGGCACCGGCTGCAGCTCGGCGGTCAGGGTGAAGCGGTCACGGCCGCTGCCGGCGCCGTCGGCCTGCAGCACGCCGGTCAGGTTGACCTTGCGCCACTGCGGTGCGTCCTGCAGCAGCTGCACCAGCTGCGAGGCTTCGCTGCTGAGGCCGATCAGCTGCAGGTTGTTGTTCTCGATGGCCAGTTTTTCCAGGTAGGTGCCATTGGGCAGGCGCTGGGTCAGTTCATTCCACAGCTCCACCGTGCTGGCGCGCTGGGCGCGCTGCTTTTCCAGGAACGCGGCACCGTCCAGCAGCGCCTGCAGTTCGCTGCGCTCGCTGGCCACGCCACGCGCACTGCGGGCGCTGCGATCCACCTCCTCGCGCAGGGCGTCGGCGGCCTCGCGGCGGTTGTCCAGCAGCTGTGCGGCGGCCAGCACCAGCATCACCAGTGCAGCCAGGCCGAGCAGCAGGTTCCAGCGCCGCATCGGGTCATGCCGCGGCTGGCGCTGGGCCGGCGGCAGCAGGTTCACCTGCAGCGGCTGGCCCTGCGCGTCGAGGGCATCGACACCGGACAGCGCATCGGCCCAGGCGCCGACCTGGCCACGCCAGGCATCGAGCTGGCGCAGCGGCCACGCCACCAGTTCAACCTGCAGCAGGCCTTCGCCGGCACTGCCGCGTTCGCGCACGTCATAGCTGACCTGGCTGGATTCGAATGGCGTCTGCCGATCAATCTCATAACCAACCACCGCGCGCAGGCGGTCGCTGGCGGCCATCGGCAGGCGCAGGTTGCGGCGCAGGACCTGCGGCTCGGCCAGCAGCCAGACCCGCGGCAGGCTGCGCAGGCGCGCGTCGAGGACGCGGTCCAGTTCAGCCGGCTGGGTCGGCCATGGCAGGCTGGCCACGGGTTCCAGGCCCTGCCCGGCTTCGCGCCAGACCTGCAGCAGGTCACCCTGCCGCTGCAGCAGCAGGCGGGTCTGCGACCAGCCCAGCGCCCACTGCCAACGCGCCGGTACCCAGGCCAGCAGGGACTGCCGCCACCAGCGCAGGAAACGGCCCGCACCTGGGCCGATCCGCCCCTGCACCTGCCGCAGGCTGTCCTGCCATGCCGTCATCTTGCTGCCATTCCCTGCTCCCAGCGAAGCACCGTGTAGGTTCGTCCGGGCACACCGCCCGATCCATTGCGTACCACCGCCTGCAGGACCGACAAGCGACCGCTGCCGTCGATGGCACGGGTCTCGATACTATAGGTGCCGCTGCCGCTGGCAAGCATTGACGGCGCCGCACCGGAACCTTCGTCACGCTCCTGCTGGGCGCGCTGCGCCAGCACCTGCTCGGCATCCAGGCCCAATGCGGTCAGCACCGGCGCCCCCGCCACGCGCGGATCCGGCCGCGCCTGTCGGCTGTAAAGCGTCAGATACGGCAGCATCGTCGTGTACAGCGAGGCACGCATGCCGAGCACGCGCTGCAGTTCGCCCAGGGTTTCGAAGCGCTTGTTGCGCGGCCCATACGGCAGGCCCGCCGCTGCATAGTCCGGCGCCTCGGCGCCACCACCGGGCTGCAGCAGGCTGTCTTCGTCACGCCAGTCGATGATGGCACCGGCCAGCTGCCGCGCCTGCTCGGCGGGTTCGCCCAGCGCCTGCAGGAATGCTGTCAGCAGCGTCGCGTCGGCCAGGTTCAGGTTGATCTTGCCGTTCTCGTCCAGCACCCGGATTTCGACCGGGACATCGTCGTACTGCCAGCGGTAGGTGCGTCCATCGGCCTGCCAGGCCGGCCGCTGCGGGTCCGGGCGCAGGCGCAGCAGTGCATATTCCAGCCCGGCACGGGCACGTTCCTGGCCGCGCGCGTCATCGTCGAGCACGCGCTGCTGCAGGTGCTCCACGCGTGCGGTCAGCGCGAAGGCACCGACCAGCGCGGTCATCAGCGCGATCAGCCACAACACCAGCACCAGGGCGGCCCCGCGCTGTTCCTTCATCGTGCACCGCCCATGCCGCCGCTGCGCGGTGCAACCACCAGCGGCGGCCACGGCGCGCCACGCTGCGGCACGATCTGCACTTCCACCAGCAACGGCAGCCGCCGGGTGTCGTCCCAGCGCGGCAGCCAGTCGCTCATCTGTCCGTTGGCCGGGTCGATGCCGCGGTAGCGCAGCTTCACTTCTTTCAGTGCATCGGCCAGCACTTCGGGTGGGCGCGGCGGCGTTTCCGGCAGGCGTTCGCCTTCCAGCAGCAGCACCAGGTCCAGCAGCAGGCGGCGCTGGCCGGGCGCGCCATCCACCTGCAGGGTATGCAGGTAGGGCCCGCCGCGACCGAGGTAGCCGGGCAGATCGGCGACGAACTGCATGCCTTCATCATCGCCCTGGAAGAACACCGGCTCGCGGGTCGGATCGGGCACCTCGATCGGGCTGCGCAGCGCACCGCCCAGCTGGCGCCGCAGCAGCGCCTGCACCGCGCGCATGCGTTCGCTGTCGGCCGCGATCTGTTCGCCGCGTTGGCTGACCGCCATTGCCGCACGCACGCTGGCGAATGCCAGGGCCAGGCCACCGGCCAGCAGCACGGTGGCCAGCATCACTTCGACCAGGGTGAAGCCGGCAGCGCGACGCTTCATCGTGCGCCCTCCAGGTCCGGCGGCAACAGGCGCAGGCTGCGCCACTGCAGCTTCTCGCGTTCGCCGTCACCCCAGCGCACCTGCAGCTGCAGTTCGGCCAGCCACGGCGCACCCGGTGACTGCGTCGGCGCGACATCGCCGGCACGCGGCTCGCTCCATGGCTGCACCTGCAGCTGCCAGTGGTAGCGGCCCTGTTCCCATTCGCCACTCTGGCTGCCGACCTGCAGTGGCGCGTCGACGCCGGCGCTGGCCAGCAGCGACTGCGCATGCAGCACCGCACGGGTACGCAGCTCGCCATCGCGAACCTGCCGCGCGCCACCGGACAGGCTGCCCAGCAGCAGGGTCAGGGCCAGGCCCAGCAGGGCGAAGGCCACGATCACTTCGAGCAGGGTGAAACCACGCGCCGACTGTTTCATTGCGCCCGCCACGGACCGGAGCGGACCTCGCCGGTCAGCCAGCCGACATCAATGCGCCATTCGGCGGCGTCGCGCTGCAAACGGATGCGGCCGCCACTGGAGCCACCATCGGGATGGAATTCGATCACGCCCTGCCCCGGCGCATCGCTGAGCTGCGCGGCGCCTTCAAACACCACCTGCACCGGCTCGGGCACGCTGCCACGACGCTCGTTGGCGCCCTGCCAGCGGTGCTCGGCCGGTTCGATGACGAAGCGCTGCGGTTCGCCGCGGGCAATCGCCTGCGCGCGCACCATGCGCAGCTGGCTGGCGATGTCCTTGCCCGCGCTGCGCAGCTGCATGCCGGCAAAGCCACGCGACAGGCCGGCCGCCGTGATCAGGCCGATGGCCGCGATCAACGCGATCACCAGCAGCATCTCCAGCAGCGACAGGCCGGTCGCGCGCCTGCCGTGCAGGCGCGGGCTGGGCAGCCGGCGCGGCAGGTACGGCGTCATGCGGGATTACGGCTCGTAGCGGATGTCAGCATCGACGCTGCTGCCGCCGGCCTTGCCGTCCTTGCCCAGGCTGATCAGTTCGTAGGCCTGGCCTTCGCCCGGTGCGCGGTATTCGAGCGCGTGGCCCCACGGGTCATTCAGATCGGCAGGCTTGGCATACGGACCCAGCCAGCCACCGACACCGGCCGGGGAGGTCACCAGGTCGTTGAGCGAACCGGGCAGCTTGCCGGTGTCGATCTGGTAATTGTCGATCTTCGAGGCGACGGTCTGCACCTGCGCCTTGGCGATGTTTGCCTTGCCGCGGTCGGCGCCGCCGAGCACGCGGCTGGCGACCAGGGTCAGCACCGCGCCGATCAGCACGATGACGATGATGATTTCCAAAAGGCTCATGCCGGTCTGGTGGCGTGCGCTGGCGAAGGACAGGCGGATCGGGCGACGGGAAGCAAGCATGGTCGGTCCTTTCAGTTGCGGTGAGTCGGGGTTGCAGGGAAAGCCATCGTCAGCCGATGGCGTTGGTGAGGTCGTACAGCGGTACCAGCACGGCCACGATGACCGCACCGACCACCGAGGCCAGCACCAGGGTGATGGCCGGCACCATCGCCGCCAGCAGGCGGTCGATGCGGCGGGCGCTGTCCTGTTCGAAGGTATCGGCGGCCTTCAGCAGCATGGTGTCGAGCGCGCCGGATTCCTCGCCGACCTGGATCATCTGCAGGGCCAGGCGCGGGAAGCGCTTGCCGCGCGACAGCGCCAGCGACAGGCCGGCACCGTTCTTCACTTCGTCGGCGGCGGTGTCCAGGTCAGCAGCCAGCGCACGATTGCCCAGGACGTTGCGGGCAATGCCCAGCGCACCCAGCAGCGGCACGCCGTTGCGCAGCAGCGTGCCGAGCGTGCGGGCCAGGCGTGCGGTTTCCAGCTCGCCCAGCAGGCGGCCGATGCCGCGCCGCTGCAGCAGCCAGCCATCCAGCGCCAGGCGCGCGGCGGGCTGGCGGAACTGGCGTTCCAGCAGCAGCGCCAGCACCGCCGGCACCACCAGCAGCAGGATCCACCAGTCACGCACGAACAGGCCCAGCTGCAGCACCGCGTTGGTGAACCACGGCAGGGCCACGTCCAGGCTTTCATACATCTGCGCGAACTGCGGTACCACGTAGCCGAGCAGGAACAGCAGCGCGCCACCGACCACCACCAGCAGGATGGCCGGGTAGACCAGCGCGTTGACCACCTTGCCCTGCAGCGCGCGGCTGCGTTCAAGGTAATCGGCCAGGCGCTGCAGGGTCTCGTGCAGGCTGCCACCGGCTTCACCGGCGCGCACCATGTTCACGTACAGGCGCGAGAACAGGCCGTGCTGGCGTTCCAGCGCGGTCGACAGCGGCGCACCGCCGCGCACCACGTCGCGGATGTCGGTGATCGCGCGCCGCGAACGTTCGTCCTCGGGCAGGCCGAGCAGGATCGACAGCGCGCGGTCCAGCGGCTGGCCGGCGCCGAGCAGGGTCGACAGCTGCTGGGTGAACTGCAGCAGCGCCGCGCCCTGCAGCGGACGCGGGCGGAACAGGTTGCCCAGGCTGCTGCCCCCTACCCCGCCGCCCTCGGCGGCCAGGTGCGTTTCCATCGGCAGATGGCCCTGGTCCTGCAGGCGGGCGATCAGCTCGGCCTCGCTGGCCGCTTCCATCTGCCCGTCGAAGACCTCGCCGTGCGGGTTCAGTGCCTTGTAACGATAGGTGGGCATGTCAGCGTCGATCTCCCGCGCGCATCAACCCTCCTCGGTCACGCGCAGGACTTCCTCGATGGTCGTCTGCCCGCTCAGGGCCTTGGACAGGCCGTCTTCGTACATGGTGCGCATGCCGGCCTCGCGGGCGATGCGTTCGATCTCGCCCATGCCGTCGCGGCGCATCACCGCGCGCCGCAGCGCGTCGTTCATCACCAGGAATTCCATGATGGTGGTGCGGCCCAGGTAACCGGTCGGTGCCAGTGCCGAGGGCTTCGGGCGGAACAGATGGATCGGCCCCTGCGGCTGCAGGCGGCGCAGTTCGAAACGTTCGATCTCCTCCGGCGAGGCTTCATAGCGCTCGGCGTGGGTGGGCTCCAGGCGGCGCACCAGGCGCTGGGCGAGGATGCCGTTGATGGTGGACGTGAGCAGGTAATCCTCCACGCCCATGTCGAGCAGGCGGGTGATGCCGCCGGCCGCGTTGTTGGTGTGCAGCGTGGACAGCACTAGGTGGCCGGTCAGCGCCGACTGGATGGCGATGCGCGCGGTTTCCAGGTCGCGCATTTCGCCGATCATGATGATGTCCGGATCCTGGCGCACGATGCTGCGCAGCGCGTTGGCGAAGTCCAGGCCGATCTGCGGCTTGGCCTGGATCTGGTTGATGCCTTCGATCTGGTATTCGACCGGGTCCTCGACCGTGATGATCTTGACGTCGGCGGTGTTGAGCTGGCTCAGCGCGGTGTACAGCGTGGTGGTCTTGCCCGAACCGGTCGGGCCGGTGACCAGCAGGATGCCGTGCGGCTGTTCCAGCACCTTGCGGAACTGCGGCAGGAACGCATCGGTGAATCCGAGCCGGTGGAAATCGAAGACAACGGTTTCGCGGTCCAGCAGTCGCATCACCACGCTTTCGCCGTGCGCGGTCGGCACCGTGCTCACGCGCAGGTCCAGTTCCTTGCCCTGCACGCGCAGCATGATGCGGCCGTCCTGCGGCAGGCGGCGCTCGGCGATGTTGAGCCGGGCCATGATCTTGATGCGGCTGATGACCGCAGCAGTGAGATTGGCTGGCGGGCTTTCGCCTTCCACCAGCACGCCATCGACGCGGTAACGCACCTTCAGGCGGTTCTCGAAGGGTTCGACGTGGATGTCCGAGGCGCGCAGTTCCACCGCACGCTGGATGACCAGGTTGACCAGGCGGATGACCGGCGCTTCGGAGGCGAGGTCGCGCAGGTGTTCGATGTCGTCGACCGGGCCGCCTTCGCCGTCGGCGGTTTCCACGATCGCGCCCATCGCGCTGCGGCCCTGGCCGAACCAGCGCTCGACCAGATCGTCGATCTCCGCGCGCATGCCCAGCACCGGGCTGACCGGCACGCCCAGCGCCAGCTGCACGGCCTGCTGCGGGTAGGCATCGTGGGCATCGGCCAGCCACAGGCGTACGCCGTGTTCATCCAGCGCCAGCGGGCAGACGTGGAACTGCTTGAGGAAACGCAGCGACAACGGCAGGCCTTCGGCCAGCGACTGCGGCGGTGCCTCGGGCAGCTGTTTCGCTTCCAGCAGCGGCAGGCCCAGCACGTCGGCGCTGGTCTGCGCCTGGTCACGTTCGGACACCAGCCCCAGCCGCACCAGCAGGCCCAGCAGGCTGCCGCCGGCCTCGGCATGCAGCGGCCGCGCACGCGCCAGATCCCCTTCCTTGAGGCGCCCGCGCGCCAGCAGCGCATCGAGGATGCGGCCTTCGGCGTCGTCGATGGCGGTGGCAGCGAGCGCGTTCACATGACTCTCCTGTCGATCCTCCCGACTTTAGCAGTTCAGCCCGGACTTCCGCTGCCTTGTGCGCGCAGGACCAAGAAAGACGACGCCCGTCACCTTCCGGTAACGGGCGTCGCCAATTCACTTACGACATTACGTGCAACCGTGGCCCTTACTGGGTGGCCAGGATGGTCACGCCGTTGAAGGCCGCTTCGCCCACCACCTTCACGTAGTAGGTGCCGGCCACCGGCTTGGCCACGCGCACGGTTTCGGTGTTGCCCGGGCGGCTGGACTTGGCGTCGTTGTCGGTGGCGGTCGGCACGCGGCCCTGCGCCACGTACACCGAGACGTTACCGGTGCCGCCATAGGTCAGCACGCTCAGCTGCTTGCCGGCGACGGCTTCGAAGGTGTACACGGTCTCGCTGCCGGTCGCACCGGCAACACCGGCGAGGGCCACCTTGTTGGTCAGCGGGATGCCTTCCGGTTCGCAGTTCTCGGTGCACGGTTCCTTCAGTGCGGCGTCCAGTGCGGCCTTGGCATCGACGATGCCGGTGCCGATCGGGGTCGCGGCCGGAATGGTGACCGGGAAGCGACGGGCCGACTGCTTGAGCAGTGCCTCCATTGCGGCCGGGCTGAGCGGATCCTTGCCGTTGGCGGCCAGGGCGCTCTGCACCAGCGCGGCGACGGCGGCCACGTGCGGCGAGGACATCGAGGTACCGCCCTTGCCCAGCAGCACCCAGTCACCGCCGTCCGGCGTGGTGTCGGAACTGGAACCGACCTGCCAGATGTAACCGTTCGGGTTGCCGTCGACGCTGCCACCACCACCCGGTGCAGCCAGATCGACCACGCTGCCGTAGTTGGAATAGTAAGTGATGCCACCGGTGACGCGGGTCGCACCGACCGCCACCACGTTGTTGCAGCTGGACGGACGGTAGTTGGCCGCGTTGCCGGTGTCATTGCCGGCCGCCACCACCACCAGGGTGCCGCGCGAGACGGCGCCATTGATCGCGTCCTGGTAGGCCGCGTCGCACGAACCGCCACCACCCAGGCTCATGTTGATGATTTCCGCCGGGGTGGTGTTGGCCGGAACACCGGCCACGGTGCCGCCCGAGGCCCAGGTGATGGCATCGGAGATGTCGGCCAGGGTGCCGCCGCACTTGCCGAGCACGCGCACCGGCAGCACCTTGGCCTTGTAGGCCAGGCCCGCCAGCGCGCTGCCGTTGTTGGTCACTTCGGCGATGGTGCCGGCCACGTGGGTGCCGTGCCAGGAGCTGGCTTCCGGTTCCGAGCCGGTGTAGCACTCATTGGCCGTTTCCACCCAGTCGCCGTAGTCGGTCGCACCCGGGGCGCGGCCATCGGTCGGGCGACGCGAGGATTCCTTGTCGCTGATGAAATCGTAGCCCGGCAGAAGGTTGGTGCCGAAGTCCGGCACGCCCGGCAGGATGCCGGTATCGAGCACGGCCACGACCACACCTTCGCCCTGCGAGATGTCCCATGCGGCCGGCGCATTCACGCCGCCGGTGGCGTTGTAGAAGTTCCACTGGTACTGCGCGTAGTTGGGATCGTTGGGCACCAGGGCCGGCTGCACGTTGCCGGAGCTGCGCAGGTCGGACCGCTGCAGGCGCACGTTGGCGACCGCGTACTGCACCGACGGATCGGCGTTCAGTTCGGCCAGCACCTTGTTCATGTCGGCGCTGCCCAGCTTGGACTTGAGGCGGATCAGGTCCGCGCCGGTACCCAGCTGGCGCTCGACCTGGGGCGACAGCGCCAGTGCGCGGCTGGTGGTGCCGGTGCTGACGATGGCACGCGACAGCGCCGCCTGCACCACCGACAGCTTGGCCGAACGGTCGACGGCGGCGGCAGCGCCGTTCTTGTACTTCACGATCACGCCATTGGCGCTCTGCTGGTCGGCGCTGGCCACGCGCACCGGCGCCTTGGCCTCACCCGGGTTGATCGCGTGGGCGGCACCGACACCGACGGTCAGCGACAGCACCGCGGCAGCCAGCACGTTGATGCGAAGGGTCTGCTTCTTGGTCACGTTCGAAATCCTCTTCAAGGTCATGGTTGAGCTTTCCTTTACTCCGCCCATTGCGCGGACGGAGCTGTCTACGGCCATCACTCCCTGCGACATCCCTGGCTGGCCCACCAGGGCTGTCGTGCCTCGCCCCCTCAGGCCTTCACCGCATGGCATGCCGGTGGCGGCTGGCCACCGGCATGCCGTTACTGCTTACCAACCGAAGCCGGCACCGACGCCGACCGAGGCGTCATCACTGCTGAACGCACCGCCGAGGGTGACCGTGGCGCGATCACTGATCGCACGCTGGTAGCCCAGCGACATCGCCGATTCGCCGCCCTGGAAACCGATGCCGACGCCGACCCGGTTCTGGGTGCGGATGCCGGCGGCACTGGTGGCCATGTTGAGCATGGCCGCGCTCATCGCACCCTGGCGGTCGATGCGGCGATCCATGTGGCGCAGGCGGCCATCCACTTCGCCCTTGAACACATCGAAGCTGTCGGCGACGGCCTGCACGCGGCTGTCGGTGTAGCTGTTGGCGGTGGTGATGCCGCGGTCCAGCTGGCCCTTGTTCACCGCATCGGTGGCCGCGGTACCTGCGGCCACGTTGGTGACCTGGCGTTCGCTGCCTTCGCTGCCCACCGACACCGTGTTGGCGCGGTCGGCGACCGAGCCCTGGCCCAGTGCAACCGCGTTGGCGGCGGTGGCCGATGCGCCCTGGCCGATGGCCGTGGACGAAGCGCCGCTGGCGACGGCGCCGTCACCCATGGCGACTGCATTGGCACCGACGGCCGGCTGCGCCGCCGTGGCGCCTTCGACGCTGGGCTTGGCCACCACGTTCGACCGCGAGGCCACTGCATCGGCCTCGGCCACGGTGGCGACCTGGGCGGTGCTCGCCTGCACGCTGGCGCTGCGCAGGCTGGCCGTTGCCGTACGGCTGGTGCCACCGGCAGTGCGCTGGTCAAGCTCGGTCACCTTCCTGTCCAGTGCACCCAGTGCGTCGCCGACATTGCTGTAGGTCGAGCCCTGGATGACGTAGTTCGGCGCGATGAACACCCCCTGCATGCCGACGCTGGCACCGCCGCCAAGGATGCTGGCGGCATCGCTGAGCGACTGGAACAGCTGGCCGCCGTTGATCGCCTGGCGGCTGCCGGACGCGATGCTGCCGGCGCCGACGTTGTTGATGACGGTGCCTTCGATGCCGGACAGGGTCAGCTGGTCGCGGGTGGCATCGTCGTAGGCCACCGCGTTGGCCGAGGTGGATTCCACCGTGGCGATACGCGAGTCGAAATCACCGACGCGGGTTTCGACCGCACCCACGCGCTGGTTGGTGACGTTGAGCTGCGAACCGGTGACTGCGTCGCTGCTGCCGGCGGCAATGCGGCCGTCGGCCACGTTGACGATGCGGCGGGTGGCCGGACCATCGGTGCCGTTGCCGCCGCCGACCGAGACCACGTTGGCTTCCACCGCACGCGCGCCGGCACCCAGGGCCACCGAGTTGTTGCCGCTGACCGCACTGTTGGCACCCAGCGCCAGCGATGCATTGCCGATGGCGTTGGCGCTGCTGCCCACGGCATTGCTGCGGTTGCCGCTTGCAGTCGCGCCCGAACCCACGGCCACGGCATCGGTGCCGCTGGCGGTAGCCACGCCACTGCCATTGGCCTTGAAGCGCTGGCCCACCGCATCGGCGGTAGCGGCCACGGCGTCGAGCTGGCCCTTGTTCACCGCATCGGTGGTTTCGGTACCAGCGGCCACGTTGGTGATCTGCCGCTGCGCGGCCGCGTTGCCCACCGACACCGTATTGGCGCGGTCGGCCTGCGAGCCGTTGCCGAGCGCGACGCTGTTGGCCGCACTGGCGGTGCTGTTGGCACCCAGCGCGGTGGCATCGGTCGCGTCGGCCCAGGCGTTCCAGCCGATGGCGCTGGCGTAGTCGCTGGTCGCCCAGGCACCGGCACCGAAGGCCGCCGCGCCGGTACCGCTGGCACGCGCCGGGATCAGGCCGAAGTAAGTGCTGCCACCGATGGCCACGCTTTCATCACCCGTGGCTTCGCTGGACTGGCCCATCGCCACCGCGTTGGCACCGGCCGCGGCAGCACCGAAGCCGACCGCAGTGGTGTTGGCGCCGGTGGCCGCCGAGCCATAGCCCAGTGCGGTGCCGAGGCGGCCGCTGGCTTCGCTGTAACCACCGACGGCGGTGGTGCCATCGGCGGTGGCGGAGGCGCGGAAGCCACTGGCCAGCGACTGCGCGCCGCTGGCGATGGCTTCGGCACCGTTGGCCGTGCTGTAGACACCCGTGGCCTGCGCCGCGTTGCCGGTGGCCGTGCTGCTGATCTCGCTGGCCACCGCGCCGCTGCCGTAGGCCGCACTGTTCTCACCGGTGGCCTGCGCCTCGTTGCCGACGGCCGCGGCATTGGCGCCGGTAGCCAGGCTGTTGAAGCCGACCGCCGTGGCATTTTCAGCCAGGGCGGTGGCGCCGCTGCCCAGCGCGGAGGCGCCGTTGCCGATGGCGTTGGAGGCTTCACCCGCAGCCAGTGCGTTGTCGCCTTCCACATAGGCACCGGCATCGCTGTCGGCGCTGCCGCTGGCCTGCACGTACTTGCTGGTCTGTTCAGCAGTAGCAGCCACGGCATCCAGCTGGTTCTTGTTCACCGCATCGGTGCCTTCGGTACCCGCTGCCACATGGGTGACCTGGCGTTCGCCGCCCTCGCTGCCGACGGCCACCGTGTTGTCACGGTCGGCCGTGGAGGCTGCGCCCAGCGCGACGCTGTTGATGCCGTTGGCGGTGGCCCCGGCACCGAGCGCGGTGGACTGCACTGCGCCGGCCCAGGAGTTCCAGCCGATGGCGGTGGCGTAGTCGTCGGTCGCCCAGGCACCGGCACCGAAGGCCGCCGCACCGTAACCGCTGGCACGCGCCGGGATCAGGCCGAAGAAGGTGCTGCCGCCGATGGCCACGCTTTCATCGCCGCTGGCTTCACTGGAATCGCCCATGGCCACGGAGCTGGCGCCGCTGGCGGTGGCGAACACGCCGGCCGCGGTGCTGTTGGCACCGCTGGCCAGGGTGCCGTAGCCCAGCGCGGAGCCGAGGCGACCGCTGGCTTCGCTGTAGCCGCCGACGGCGGTGGTGCCATCGGCCGAGGCCGAGGCACGGAAGCCGCTGGCCAGCGACTGCGCGCCG
>DOKO01000471.1 GCA_003510825.1 Stenotrophomonas sp. | reverse complement strand
CGCCCGGCCTGGGACAAGGCCACCGGCACCGGCGTGGTCGTGGCCGTCATCGATACCGGCATCACCAGCCACCCGGACCTGAACGCCAACATCCTGCCCGGCTACGACTTCATCAGCGATGCCGCGATGGCGCGCGATGGCGGTGGCCGCGACAACAACCCGAACGACGAAGGTGACTGGTACGCCGCCAACGAGTGCGGCGCCGGCTACCCCGCGTCCGACTCCAGCTGGCACGGTACCCACGTGGCCGGCACCATCGCCGCGGTGACCAACAACAGCACCGGCGTGGCCGGTACTGCCTTCAACGCCAAGGTCGTGCCGGTGCGCGTGCTCGGCAAGTGCGGCGGCTATACCTCCGACATCGTCGATGCCATCACCTGGGCCTCGGGTGGCACGGTCAGCGGCGTGCCGGCCAATGCCAACCCGGCCGAGGTCATCAACATGTCGCTCGGTGGCGGCGGCACCTGCTCGACCACCTACCAGAACGCCATCAACGGCGCGGTCGGTCGTGGCACCACCGTGGTGGTGGCCGCCGGCAACGAGTCGTCCAATGTCTCCACCTCGGTACCGGCCAACTGCGCCAACGTCGTGGCGGTTGCAGCGGTGACCTCGGCCGGCGCCAAGGCCAGCTTCTCCAACTACGGCACCGGCATCGACATCTCCGCGCCGGGCGCGAACATCCTCTCGACCCTCAACACCGGCACCACGGTTCCGGCCAGCGCGACCTACGCGTCCTACAACGGTACTTCGATGGCGGCGCCGCACGTGGCCGGCGTCGTGGCGCTGATGCAGTCGGTGGCGCCCTCGCCGCTGAGCCCGGCGCAGGTGGAAAGCATCATCAAGAGCACCGCGCGTGCACTGCCGGGCGCCTGCTCGGGCGGCTGCGGCGCGGGCATCATCGATGCCGATGCGGCGGTCACCGCGGCCATCAACGGCACCGGCGGCGGCACCAACCCGAACCCGGGTGGCACGGTGCTGCAGAACAACGTCCCGGTGACCGGCCTGGGCGCAGCCAGCGGTGCCTCGCTCAGCTACACGGTGCAGGTGCCGGCCGGCCGTTCACAGCTGCGCGTGGCGATCAGTGGCGGCAGCGGTGATGCCGACCTGTACGTGCGCCAGGGCAGCGCCCCGACCGACACGACCTACACCTGCCGCCCGTACCTGAGCGGCAACAACGAAACCTGCACCATCAACAACCCCGCCGCCGGCACCTGGCACGTCCGGGTGAAGGGGTACAGCACCTTCTCGGGCGTCACCCTCAACGCCCAGTACTGAGCCCAAGTCCCTCTCCAAGGGCACGCCCCGGCTTCGGCCGGGGTGTTTTTCTGTAGAGCCGAGCCCACGCTCGGCTGTCAGGGAGCTGCCGAGCATGGGCTCGGCACTACAGGTTCGTCAGACCGACTCGAACCGGTTCGCTGCCACGTTCTTGCGTACATGCTGCGGGTCGAAGATGCGGCCGTTCATCGCGATGTACACGCCGGTCGGCAGCGACTGCACCGCACCGATCGCGCAGCCGATGTTGAACTCCGCATCCGAACCACGGAAGCGCGCCGGGCTCAGCGCACCGGTCATCACGATGGTCTTGTCCGGAATCGTCGCCAGCACCTGGCCGGTCTGCACCATCGAATCGGTGCCATGGGTGACCAGCACGTGGCGGGTCGCCTGCGCGGCGATGGTGGCGCGGATCAGCTCGCGGTCGTCATCGTTGATGTGCAGCGAATCCTTGCGCAGGATCGGAATCACGTTGAACCGGAAGGTCACCCCCAGCTCCCGCAGGATCATGCCGATCTGCGGATCACCGATCTGGTAGTCCGACTTGTCGTCGAAGTAGATCTTGTCGATCGTGCCACCGGTGGTGACGACCAGGAGCTCTTCCATCATGTGCATGCGCGAAACCAGGACAGGTACAGCGGCGCGGGGCCGGGAACACAGATGATAAGGCCCGGCGGCCGCAGCGTCAGCGTCGCTTGCTGAAGCGGGCGCGCAGCCCCGGCAGGCTGGCGGTGAAGATCACCAGCAGAGCCAGGACGATCTCGATCAGCGCCAGCCAGCGGGTCTCCGGGTGGCTCCAGGCGCTCATCACGCCGTGGCTGAACCAGCCCAGGGCCAGCACCGAGGCCCAGAACCCGGCCTTGCGCCAGCCCAGGCGGAGGGCGATGGCCAGCGCCAGCGGCGGCGCGGTGAACACCAGCTGGGTGGCCAGCCAGTGCTTGTCATTGATGAACCAGCCTACGTACAGCGCCGCCAGCCCCAGCAGGGCGAGCAGCAGGACCGTGCGCGGCGCGGTGTTCATCGGGCCAGCCGCTGTGCGATGTCGGCCACACGACGGCCCAGCGCGCGGGCCAGCACGGCCTCGTCGTCGGTCGGCTGCGGGTCGTCGGCGGCACCGGCCACGTGGCTGGCGCCATACGGCGTACCGCCGCTGGTGGTGTGGCTCAGCGCCGGCTCGGTGAAGGGGATGCCGACGATCAGGCAGCCGTGGTGCAGCAGCGGCACCTGCATCGACAGCAGCGTCGATTCCTGGCCGCCGTGCATCGAGGCGGTGGAGGTGAACACCCCGGCCGGCTTGCCGGCGAGGGTGCCATTGACCCACTCGGCGCCCAGGCCATCGAGGAAATGCTTCACCGGCGCGGCCATGTTGCCGAA
>DOKO01000466.1:2970-3241 GCA_003510825.1 Stenotrophomonas sp. | reverse complement strand
GATCACCTTGATCTCGAACTGGAACCCGTACAGCCAGGTCACGCCGATGCCGGTCAGGGTGGGGTGCGGGGCTTCGCCCCAGTACTCCGGCACGATGGCCCAGGCCTTCTCGAAGTTGGTTTCCGGGTCGACCATGAACACGGTCACGTCGATCACGTCCTCGAAGCTGCAGCCAGCGGCGGCCAGCACCGCGTTGAGATTCTCGAAGGCGCGGCGCACCTGGGTTTCAAAGTCCGGCTCGGGCGAGCCGTCCTCGCGGCTGCCGACCTGG
>DOKO01000466.1:583-2765 GCA_003510825.1 Stenotrophomonas sp. | reverse complement strand
GCGGCTGCCGACCTGGCCGGAGACGAACAGGAAGCCATTGGAACGGATGGCCGGCGAGTAGCGGTTGCGCTCGTACAGGGCCTGCCGGCCGGCGGGAAAAACGACATCACGAGGGGTCATTGGGGAGGCTCCAGGGGGAAGGCCTCCATGCTGCTCGCTGGCTCTGTCTGGATAAATAGTGATGATCGGCCTAGATTGATTGCCAATCCCAAACAATCACGGCCCGGCCCATGGACCGTTTCGAGGCGATGCGCGCCTTCGCCCGCGTGGTGGAAACCGGCAGCTTCACCCGTGCCGCACACACCCTGCAGGTCAGCCGCACCACGGTCACCCAGCTGGTGCAGCAGCTGGAGGCACACCTGCGGCTGCGCCTGCTCAACCGCACCACGCGGCGGGTCAGCGTCACCGCCGATGGCGCGGCCTACTACCCACGCATCGCGCGCCTGCTGGCCGAGCTGGAAGAGGTGGAGGGCGGCCTCGGCGATGCCGCCAGCCAGCCACGCGGGCGCCTGCGCATCGACGTGCCGGGGCCATATGCCCGGCTGCGGCTGGTGCCGGCGCTGCCGGATTTCCACGCGCGCTATCCGGACATCCAGCTGGACATCGGCGTCAGCGACCGCGAGGTGGATGTCATCGCCGACAACGTGGACTGCGTGATCCGCGGCGGTGCACCCGCCGATCCGGCGCTGGTCGCGCGGCCGCTGGCCAGCCTGTCGATCGGCTTCCACGCCAGCCCCGTCTACCTGCAGCGCTTCGGCGTGCCCGCGCACCCACGCGCGCTGGAAGGGCCGGACCATCACATGGTCGGCTTCCTCAGCCCGCGCACCGGTCGCGCACGCGTGTTCCTCGCTCAGCGCGGTGATGAGCGCGTTGAAGTGCAGGGTCGGCATGCGGTGGGCTTCGATGATGGCAATGCCTACCTGGCTGCCGGCGTGGCGGGCCTGGGCGTGGTCGCGCTGCCCAGCTACATGGCGGATCCACACGTGGCCAGCGGCGAACTGCGGCCGGTACTGCAGGACTGGCAGCTGCCGCCGATGCCGATGCACGTGATGTTTCCGCCGAACCGGCACATGAGCCAGCGCCTGCGGGTGTTCATTGACTGGGCGGTGGAGGTGTTGGGGTGACACGCGCCGGGCATGCGAAAATCATCACTGCACGCACCAGGAAACCGTCACACGCATGAGCCGCATCGTCGCACTGGATACCGAAACCACCGGCATTTCCCATCGCATGGGCCATCGGGTCATCGAGATCGGTGCGGTGGAACTGATCGACGGCCAGCTCACCGGCCGCCAGTTCCACACCTACCTGCAGCCGCAGCGCTCGGTGGACTGGGGCGCGCAGCGCGTGCACGGCATCAGCGATGCGATGCTGGTCGGCAAGCCGCTGTTTTCCAGCAAGGCCGCAGAGCTGCTGGAATTCCTGCGTGGCAGCGAGATGGTCGCGCACAACGCCACCTTCGATGTGGGCTTCCTCGACAACGAACTGCGCCTGGCCGGCATTCCCGGCAGCCTGGCGCAGTACTGCCGCATCACCTGCAGCCTGAAGCTGGCGCGCGGGCGTTGGCCGGGCCAGGGCAACAAGCTCGATGATGTACTGCAGCGCCTGCGCATTCCCGGCAATCGCGGCCTGCATGGCGCGCTGAAGGATGCGCATCTGCTGGCGCAGGTGATTCCGTACCTGCGTTGATGGTGGCGCGGCGTTACGCCGGTTGCAGCCAACGCTCGATCATCGCCACGCCCGTGGCCACGCCAGCTTCGCTCGCCATTGCTACGCCCAGTGCAGCGGCACGCGCACGCGTAGTGCTGTCCTCGGCGAACGCAATCGCTGCCGCCAGCGAGGCTGCATCCAACCGCTTCGGTGACAGCGCTGCCGGCGCCACACCCAGCGTCTGCAGGCGCCGCGCCCAGAAGAACTGATCGGCGGCGAACGGCATCACCAGCGAAGGAATACCGGCGCGGCAGGCCGAATGCGTGGTGCCGCTGCCACCGTGGTGGATGGCCAGCGCACAGCGTGGGAACAGTGCTTCATGCGGGGTCGGACCGAGCACGAACACGTTCGCTGGCAATGCACCTGAGGGCAGTCCAGCCCAGCCCGGGAACAGCAGCACGCGGCGCGGTGCCAGCGCCTGCAGCAAGGCCGGCAGCACGCGCTCGCGGTCGAAGCCGGTCATGCTGCCGAA
>DOKO01000466.1:0-401 GCA_003510825.1 Stenotrophomonas sp. | reverse complement strand
GAAGCCGGTCATGCTGCCGAAGCCGAGATAGACCGGCGCCGGGCCCGCATCGAGGAAGGCCTGCAGGTCGGCGGGTGGCGACCACGGTTGTTCCGGCATCCGCCATTGGCCGCATACCACGTGGTCAGCCGGCCAGTCCGCAGGTGGCGGCAGCAGCTGCGGGGAAATGCCGTACAGCATTGGCATCCCGGTCCACAGCGTACGGCGAGGCGGCTGCCCCAGTGCGGCGCGCGCGGCGTTGATCGGCCTGCGGAAGCTGCGCCACACCGCCTGGTTGACCAGCCCGTAGCTGGCCCGGCGCAGGATGGCTGGCAACGGCATCGGCGGCAGGAAGGGCGACGCGAAGGCGCGCGTCGGTGTCAGCGGAATCATGCCGGTGCCGATGGCCGGCAGACCGTGGC
>DOKO01000120.1 GCA_003510825.1 Stenotrophomonas sp. | reverse complement strand
GATCGGCGAGCGCGGCTTCGGCCTGTCCGGTGGCGAGGCGCGGCGCATCGGCCTGGCCCGCCTGCTGCTGCGTGACCCGCAGGTGCTGCTGCTGGATGAGCCCACCGCCTTCCTCGATGCCGAGACCGAAGCGGCGCTGTTGAGCAGCCTGGCCGCTTACGCGCGTGGTCGCAGCGTGGTGGTGGCCACCCACAGCCCGACGGTGATCGCCTGGGCCGACCGCTGCCTGTTGTTGCCTGAAGGGCGCCTGGTCGATCCGGCACAGGCGGTGCGCGCATGAGCCGCTCGACCGATTCGCTGCGTGCGGTGTTCCTGCGCCACCGTCCGCGCCTGCTGCTGACGGTGCTGTTGCTGTGGATCACGATGCTGGCCGGCACCGCGCTGCTGGGCCTGTCCGGTGGCTTCCTCACCGCCGCCGCGCTGGCCGGTGCGGCAGGCCTGGCGCAGGGCTTCAATTTCTTCTCGCCCTCGGCCGGCATCCGCGGCCTGACCATGGCGCGCATCGTTTCGCGCTATTTCGAAAAGCTGGTCGGCCACGATGCCACCCTGCGCATCGCCCGCGACCTGCGCGTGTGGTTTTTCCGCCGCGCGCTGCCGCTGGCCCCGGCGCGGTTGGGTGCCACGCGTACGGGCGACCTGCTGGCGCGTCTGCTGGGCGACATCGGTGAGGTCGACGGCCTGCTGGTGCGCGCCATCGGGCCGCTGGTGGCGCTGGGCGCGTTGTCGCTGGTGGCGGTGGCTTCGGCCGCCCTGATCCTGCCCTCGGCCGCCGTGCTGCTGGCCGTGCTGGCGCTGCTGATCGGCTTCGGCGTGCCGTGGCTGGGCGTGCGCGGGCATGACGATGAAGAGGCCGACCGTGCCGCACATCGCACCGCACTGCGTACCGCTGCATTCGAAGGCCTGGAGGGTGCGGGTGATCTGGCCGCGCTGCATGCCGACGCCGCATGGCAGCTGAAGGTGCGGGTGGCAGCCAAGCAGCTGGCCTCGCGCGACCGGCGCCGACGCTGGCGGCTGATTGCCGCCTCGACCCTGCACGGCCTGGTGGCCGGGCTGGGTCTGGTGGCGATGCTGGCGCTGGCCCTGCAGGCCGCCGAGCAGCAGCGCATTCCCGCGGAAATGGCCGCCGGCCTGGTGTTCCTGACCGTGGCGATGATCGAGTTGTGGGCGGGCATGGGCCTGGCCTGGCAGTCGCTGCAGTCGGGCCGCATCGCCGCGGATCGCCTGCAGTCCATCGTCGAGCAGACGCCGACGGTAGAGGACCCGGCAGTGCCGCAGGCAGTGCCCAGCGCCGCGGCCGTGCAGTGGGAAAGCGTGCATTTCCGTTGGCCGGGCGCGGCGCGACCGGTATTGGCCGGCCTGCAGCTGAGCCTGGCGCCGGGTGAGCGCATCGCCATCCGCGGCGACAGCGGCAGTGGCAAGACCACGCTGTCGAGCCTGCTGCTGCGCCTGTGGGATCCGCAGCAGGGCCGGGTGAGCTACGGCGGTCGCGACCTGCGCGAGTTCGCCCAGGAAGACTGGCACCGGCAGCTGGCGTGGCTGCCGCAGAACGCGCCGGTGTTCGCCGGCACGGTGGCCGAGAACCTGCGGCTGGGTGATCCGGACGCCGGCGATGACGCGCTGTGGGCAGTGCTGCGCCGCGTGCGCCTGGGTGAGTGGGCCGAGCGCAATGGCGGTCTGCAGACCTGGGTGGGCGAGAACGGCGCGACGATGTCGGCCGGCCAGGCAAGGCGGTTGGCCTTGGCGCGCGCGCTGCTGCGCAATGCACCGATCCTGTTGCTGGACGAACCGACCGAAGGGTTGGACGTGGATACCGCGCATGCGCTGCTGCAGGATCTGGCGGGATTGCTGGAGGGGCGCAGCCTGTTGATGATCACCCACGACGATCTGCCCGACGGCGTGGTCGATGCGCAGTACCGGTTGCGTGACGGCGTGTTGCAGCGGGAAACCTGATCGCCGCGGGTTTACGTGTTCCGTCCGCCCGAGGTAGCGCCGGGCCATGCCCGGCGGCCGTTTGCGTGATCGCGTGCCGGCCGGCACATCCACGCATGGCGTGGATCTACGGGTGTCGTGCCGCGTCGTTCGAACGGTTACCGCGAAAACTCGCGCAGCATCACCGCGATCGATGCCACGTTGGCCAGCACGCACAGCCAGAACACCCACTGGAATTCCGCCTTGCGGTGCTTGTGGCGGAACAGCGCCTGGCCCAGCAGCGCGCCCGGCCAGCCACCGGCGAAGGCCAGCAGCTGCAGCGTGCGTTCGGGAATGCGCCATTGCTTCCGCTGCGCTGCCCGCTTGTCATGCCCGTACAGCGCGAACGACACCACGCTGGCCAGCACGCACCAGCCACCCAGCCACAGCGGCAGCACGCCGCTGACCGTCAGCGCGATCAATGCGCCGAACGCCGCCAGCGCGAGGTTGCGCCGCCAGGCCACTTAGAGCCCGTCGAGGAAACCGCGCACGGCCGGGCCGAAGCGATCGAAATCGACGAGGAACGCGTCGTGGCCCTGCGGTGAGTCCAGGCCGATGAACTGCGCATCGGCACCGCCGGCACGCAGGCCGTCGGCGACCTGCTGCTGCTGCTGCACCGGGAACAGGATGTCGGTGTTGGCGCCGATGGCCAGCGCCTTTTCGACACGGATCTTCGCCAGACCGGCCAGCACGTCACCGTCGGCATACTCGGCCAGGTCGAACCAGTCCATCGAACGGCTCAGGTACAGGTAGCAGTTCGGATCGAAGAAGCGCACGAAGCGCCGTGCATGGCCTTCGAGGTAGCTTTCCACCTGGAACTCCAGGCCGAACGGGTCATCGTCGGTCTGGTCCGAATCCAGTCGCACGCGTCCGAAGCGGCCATCCCACTCCAGCGCGGAACGGTAGGTGATCACGCCGAGCTTGCGTGCCATGCGCATGCCCGATTCCGGGTAGTCGGTTTCGGTGTAGCGCCCGCCATCCCACTTGGGGTCGAGGCGGATGGCTTCGCGCTGCAGCGAGCGGATGGCGATGGAGAACGGCAATGCCTGCGCGCTGCCGGAAATGTTGATATGGCTGCGGGCGATGCCCGGCTGCAGCATCAGCACCGCCAGCGCGGTCATGCCGCCCATCGAATTGCCGACCACGCATGCCAGCTGTTCGATGCCCAGGGCATGCACGACCTCGATGGCCGCGCGTGCGCCGTCTTCCACCGACAGTTCCGGGAAGTCGAGGCGATAGAGCTCGCCGGTGGCCGGATTCAGCGAGGCAGGGCCGGTCGAGCCCTTGCAGCTGCCCAGCGAATTGACGCAGACCACGAACCAGCGGTCGGTGTCGATCGGCTTGCCGGCGCCGACCATCGCTTCCCACCAGCCCGGGGCCGGGTTGTCGGCATTGGCGGCGGCATGTGCGTCCGGCGACAGACCGGTGACGATCAGGATCGCGTTGCGGCCGTCGGCGGCCAGCGTGCCCCAGGTTTCGTAGGCCACGCGCGCCCCATGCAGGGCGCCACCGCGCTTGAACGGGAACGGCGAGGGCAGGGCATGGAAGCGGGTGCCGGGCGGGATGAATTCGGTCATGCGGGCATTCTAGCGGGGCAGACAACGGTAGTGCCGGCCGCTGGCCGGCAAGCGCGTGGTTTGCCGGCCAGCGGCCGGCACTACCGGTGGTGGGCGCGCACGCATCCGCCGGGCATGGCCCGGCGCTATCG
>DOKO01000321.1 GCA_003510825.1 Stenotrophomonas sp. | reverse complement strand
GCGCTTGCTGGTATCGAACTGCGACGCGGCTTCACGATCAAATGGACGCGGCAGCGGCAGGCCGCGGGCGATCAGTGCACGGCCGGCGAAGTTGTACAGCGGGTCGTTGGCCGGCAGCGCCGCGGCGCGGGTGCGCAGGGTGGCGTCGTCCAGCGTGCCGAGCAGGCCGGAAATGGCGGCCTGGTTCTCGCTGCGGGCGGAACCGGCCAGTCCGGCGTGGGCACGGGCGCGTTCGGCAGCAGCAGCGAAGCTGTCACCGCTGGCCTGCAGTGCCTCGGCGCGGGCCAGGTGCCAGCGCGTGCGCAGGCTGGGGTGCACGTTGTCACCCGCGTCCTTCAGCAGGACCAGCACCTGTGCCGGCTGCTTGTCGGCCAGGGCCAGCTCGGCGCTGGTCAGCTGGAAACGCTGCAGGCTGGCGCCGGACAGCTGGCGGGCGGTCAGCTGGCCCAGCAGGCTGCGTGCACGGGCGCTGTCACCGGCCAGGTGCCAGGCCCAGGCCGCATCGGCCAGGGTGTTGCTGCGGGCACCGCCGCGCAGGGTGGCGGCCTGCGCTTCCAGCTGCAGGGCAGCGTCGCGCGGCTTGCCTTGTTCGATCAGCGCCAGCGCCTGGCTCTGGGCCGGCGATTCGGGGGCGCTGGTAAGGCTGGTGGTGGCACAACCGGCCAGAAGCATCAGCGACAACGACAGGGCGGAGATGCGTGCGGCGGGCTTGTTCATGATCGGGTCCATGCGATGAGGGCAGCGGCCTTGGCCAGGTACACGCTAGGATTCTACCCTTGCCCCGTGAGTACCGCTGAAATGAGTGTGCCAACCCTGTATGTCGTCGCCACGCCGATCGGCAACCTGGCCGATCTGAGCCCGCGCGCGCAGGAGGTGCTGCGCTCGGTGGCGGCCATCTGTGCCGAAGACACCCGCCGCAGCGGCCAGCTGCTGTCCCATTTCGGCATCCAGCAGCCGCTGGTGGCCCTGCACGAGCACAACGAAGAGGCCCTGTCGCAGCGCCTGGTGGCGCGCCTGCAGGCCGGTGAGTCGCTGGCCCTGGTCAGCGACGCCGGCACGCCGCTGGTCAGTGATCCCGGCTTCCGCCTGGTCCGCGCCGCGCGCGCGGCCGGCATCAAGGTCAGCCCGATCCCCGGTGCCTGCGCGGCCATCGCTGCGCTCAGCGTGGCCGGCCTGCCCAGCGACCGCTTCAGCTTCGAGGGCTTCCTGCCGGCGAAGGCCAGCGGCCGCCGCGACCGCCTGCAGGCGCTGGCCGGCGAAGTGCGCACGATGGTGTTCTACGAATCCTCGCACCGCATCGTCGAATCGCTGGCGGACATGTCGGCGATCTTCGGCGCCGAGCGCCCGGCGGTGCTGGCGCGCGAGCTGACCAAGCTGTTCGAGACCGT
Source organism: Stenotrophomonas sp. (assembly GCA_003510825.1). Classification (GTDB taxonomy): domain Bacteria; phylum Pseudomonadota; class Gammaproteobacteria; order Xanthomonadales; family Xanthomonadaceae; genus Stenotrophomonas. The sequence continues at coordinate 5,236 of DOKO01000321.1, read as the reverse complement.
GCTGGATGGTGACCTGGCCGGCCTGCTGGCCAGGGTCGAGGCCGACGAGAACCAGCGCAAGGGCGAGTTCGTGGTGATGGTGCAGGGCGCCGGCGATGACGCCGAAGCGCAGCTGGCGCACGGCCGCCACGTCTACGCCAAGCTGAGCGAGCACCTGCCGCCGTCGACCGCCGCCAAGCTGGCCGCCGAACTGACCGGCGCCCCGCGCAAGGCGTTGTACGGTTCCTGACCCTCGGGGTCGGATCCCCGCAGGGGCTCCGACCCCGGAATCTCGGGCAGCGCGTGGATCAGCCCTGGCCCAGATGTTCCAAAGTGTCTGTAGAAAGGAAGTAAGTACCGACGCTTCGGAGCGCAGGTTCAGCCGTTCCAGCACAACAGGGAGGTAACGATGGCAAGGCAATGGACCCCGCAACCCACGCGACCGCAGCGCCTGCTGCTGGTGCTCGCCGGCCTGCTGGCCGCGCAGGTGGCGCCTGCGCAGGACGGCGCGCGCGGCGAAGGCCTGGTTGGCTACGACATCATCGACCCGCAGCGCAGTGCGGTGCCTGAGGGCGTGCCGGAACTGGGCGTGGCTGCGCGCATGCGCTATTACGCGGCGCGCGACATGATCGACACGCGTGACGCCTGCCTGCAGGGCGCGCCAGACCTGCGCGGGCGCATTGAGCAGGCCTACCAGCAGTTGATCACCCGCCAGGTGAAGCACGTGCCGGGCCGGCAATGGCAGGCGTTGGCGGCAGCCGTGGAGGCCAACGGCGATGCGCCACCGCCGCGCACGCGCACCGATTGCGCACGCTTCATATCGCTGGCGTCCGGCTTCGACGCCTATCTGGACCGGATGCTGCTGGCGCAGTCGGATCTCGCCCAGGCCGCCGCTGCCGCGCCCGACGACCGCCCCGAAGGCCTGCGTGCGATGCTGGGGGTGACGATGGAAGCGGGCACCCTGATCGGCGAGGTGGTGCTGGATTCACCGGCGTACCGCGCCGGGCTGCGTGACCACGACCTGGTGCTGGCGGTGGATGGCACGCCGGTGACGACCGTGCTGGCCATTGGCCGGGTGCTGGCCAGGCACGAGCCCGAAGACCGCGTGGCGGTGACCGTGCGTCGTTTCGAAGTGGGGTTGACCGAAGGCGCGGCCTCGCAGGTGTTCGAACGTGAACTGACCTTCGATGTGCCGCTGGTGGCACTGTCGGTCATGCGCGGGCGCTGAGTGCTAGAATGCGCGTTGGCGGAGCCGGCCAGACAGTCGCGTCATCCCTTCGGGGGTGCCGAGGAAAGTCCGGGCTCCATAGGGCAAGGTGCCAGGTAACGCCTGGGCGGCGCAAGCCGACGGAAAGTGCAACAGAAAGATACCGCCTACGTCTTCTTCGGAAGGCCGGTAAGGGTGAAATGGTGCGGTAAGAGCGCACCGCGAGTCTGGTAACAGACCGGCACGGCAAACCCCACCTGGAGCAAGACCAAATAGGGATCCATTGGCGCGGCCCGCGTTGGATCCGGGTAGGTTGCTTGAGCGTTGCGGCGACGTAACGCCTAGAGGAATGACTGTCCACGACAGAACCCGGCTTATCGGCCGGCTCCGCCTCCATTTCTCACATCGGCGATGCCATCCACGCATGGCGTGGATCTACCGACGCGCCTGGCACCGTCCCGGTAGTGCCGGCCGTTGGCCGGCAAGCGCGATCAATTCAGAAGTCGACGCGGCTCTCGCCCAGGAATACACCCTGCGCGCCGAAGCGGCGTTCGTGCATCTGCCCATGGCCCTCGGCATCGATCAGCAGCACTGTGCTGGCACGCGTGCCGTAGTCGTCGCCGCGGATGAAGGCGGGGCTCAGCCAGCGCTCGCGTTCCAGGCCGATGCCGGTGTCGGGCAGGTCGCTGTCGGCGGGGCGGTGTTCGTCGGCCAGGGCATTCCATAAGGGGGTCAGAGCCCTTTCGCTTTGCGAAAGGGATCCGACCCCGTCGTCGTCCAGCCAGGTCGAGAGTGCGGCCATCAGCCGGCGGGTCTTCGGCCAGGGCGCGTCCAGGGCGCCGTTGGACATGCCGTGTACGCCCGGTCCCAGCGTCTGGCGCTCGGCAGGATGGTTGCCCAGGTACTCGAGGCTGTCGCTATCGGCCAACAACAGGTTGAAGGGAGCATACGCCGCGGCGATGCCGGCCAGCCGGTCCATGTGCACGGCGGCCGGCTCGCGGCCGCGCAGGAAATCTGCCACCAGCGCACCACGCGAAGGACCGGCCTGGGCGGCCAGCGGGTCACGCACGTTGGTGACCACGGCCATGCGCCCGGCACGGCCTGCACCGGCCCAGCCACCGCCCGAACGCAGGTCGCGTCCGCCGATGATGGACGGCTCGTCCTGCCAGGGGGCCAGGGCCGCGGTCGGGCGGGCGTGGAACTCATCGCGGTTGCCGGTCATCACCAATCGCCAGTGCGGGTGACGTAACCAGCCAAGAGCAAGCAGGCACATGGCGTCATTGTGCCCGGTTTGCGCAGTCCGACGCCGCTTTCAGCCCGTTCTGGATGAATGCGCAGGCCATGTTTCACGCCGTCTCCACACCCCTGAACTTCTGTTCAATCTCAAAAATTGAGACGGATCAGCAACTTGTGGATAAGCCTTGAACAATTCTCTAAACATTGCCGCAAGCCATTGATGTGGCTGGCGATTTCCCCGCTGAAAAGTTGTTGACAACCCTAGTGCCGCTGCTAAGGTGGGCATCAGAGGGAAAACCGGGTGTTTTGTGGGTTTTCGTGGTTCAATGTTTCACCGGGCGAAGGAAGGGTGCACGCGTCGTGTTCCAGGGCGAGACGGCCATCACAGTTGACGATAAAGGACGCATGGCGGTTCCCACCGCCTACCGCGACCTCGTCGCGCGTGCCAGCAACAACCGTCTTGTTTTGACCTACAACCCGTTCGAAGCCGGCTGCCTGTGGCTGTATGCCGAGTCGGAATGGGAACGGGTCCGCGACGACGTGATGTCCAAGCCCAACACCCAGCGCGTCGTGCGCCTGTTGCAGCAGAAGCTGGTCGGTTCGGCCGCCCATCTCGAGCTCGACGGCAACGGTCGTATCAGCATTCCCGCCAGCCACCGCGGTGCGGTGGGCATTGAAAAAAAGGCGGTATTGCTCGGTATGGGCGACAAATTCGAATTGTGGAGCGAGCAGGCGCATCGTGCCCTGATCCAGCAGACATTGTCTGACGAGGATCTGGGTGATGGGTTGCTCGACCTGAAGTTGTGAGCCGGGGTGCCCGGATGCGCCCAGAAGCGCAGACCGGTCACCTTCCGGTGTCGCAGTCGCCGGCGGTGCACCTGCCGGTCCTGTACACCCAGGTCATTGACGGCCTGAGGGTGATCGAAAACGGACGTTATCTGGATGGCACGTTCGGTCGTGGCGGTCATGCACGCGGCGTGCTCACCCAGTTGGGCCCGGAGGGGCGCCTGCTGGTCATGGACAAGGATCCGGAAGCCATCGCCGTGGCCGAGCGCGATTTCGCGCCGGACCCGCGCGTGTCCATCTTCCGTGGCAGCTTCGCCCAGCTGCTGCAGTGGGATGCGACGGCCGAAGGCCTGGATGGCGTGCTGTTCGACCTCGGCGTGTCCTCGCCGCAGCTGGACGTGGCCGAGCGTGGTTTCAGCTTCGGCAAGGACGGCCCGCTGGACATGCGCATGGACCCGGACAGCGGCGAAAGCGCGGCGCAGTGGATCAACCGCGTCGAAGACCGCGAGATCGCCGACGTGCTGTGGACCTACGGCGAAGAGCGGCAGAGCCGCCGCATCGCCCGTGCCATCGTCGCCCGCCGCGAGAAGCAGCCCTTCACCCGCACTGGCGAACTGGCCGAACTGATCGCCTCGGTGATGCCGCGTGGCAAGGACAAGATCCACCCGGCCACGCGCAGCTTCCAGGCCATCCGCATCCACATCAACCGCGAGCTGGCCGATCTGGAAGCCGGGCTCGATGCGGCCGTGGAACGGCTCAAGCCCGGTGGCCGCCTGGCGGTGATCAGCTTCCATTCGCTGGAAGACCGCATCGTCAAGCAGTACATGAACCGCCTGGCCAAGGCGCCGCCGGCCAACCGCCGCCTGCCCGAGGCCGTGGCGTTCGTGCCGACCCTGGATCTGATCGGCGGTGCGATCAAGGCCACCGATGAAGAACTGGCCGCCAACCCGCGTGCCCGCAGCGCCGTGCTGCGCGTGGCACAGAAGCGGGAGGCCGATGCATGAGCCGGCTGCTGCTGATCATCCTGTTGGCCTGCACCGTGGCCTCGGCGATCGGCGTCGTGTTCGTGCGTCACCGTCATCGGCAGACGTTCATCGAGCTGTCGCGTGCCGAGCGCACGCGTGATGACATCAACCTGGAGTTCGGCCGCCTGCAGCTGGAACAGGCCACCCTGGCCGAAGCCAACCGCGTCGACCGCGTGGCCCGCGAAAAGCTGGGCATGAAGTTCCCCGAAGCCGCCGACGTGGTCGTGGTGCGCCCATGAGCAAGACCGGCCGCAACCGCCCGCGCAATGCCTTCAACCTGCGCCAGCGCCTGCGCTGGGTTGCCCTGGCGCTCGGCCTCTGCTCGGTGTCGCTGGTAGGTCGCGCGGCCTACGTGCAGATCATCAACAGCGATTTCTACCAGCGCCAGGGTGAGGCACGTTACCTGCGTGAGCTGCCGATCAAGACCTCGCGCGGCATGATCACCGACCGCAATGGCGAGCCGCTGGCGGTGTCGACCCCGGTCGCCTCGATCTGGGTGAACCCGCAGGACCTGCTGCGTGCACCGGACCGCATCCCCGAGCTGGCCCAGGCGGTCGGCATGTCGGTGGACGAACTGAGCAGCCGCCTGTCGCAGAAGTCGGACAAGGAATTCATGTACCTGCGCCGCCGGATCAATCCGGACGATGCAGAGAAGGTGGTCGCGCTGAAGATTCCGGGCGTGGCCGCGCAGCGCGAGTTCCGCCGCTTCTACCCGCAGGGTGAGGCGATGGCGCACGTGCTGGGCTTCACCAACATCGACGACCGCGGCCAGGAAGGGCTGGAGCTGGCCTTCGACGAATGGCTGCGCGGCAAGGCCGGCGCCAAGCGGGTGATCCGCAACCGCAAGGGCGAAACGGTGGAGAGCGACCTGCTGCGCGCCGCCGAGCCGGGCAAGGACCTGACCCTCAGCATCGACCGCCGCATCCAGTACCTGGCCTTCAAGGAACTGCGCAACGCGCTGGTGGCCAACAAGGCGGCCGGCGGCTCGATGGTGATCATGGAT
>DOKO01000420.1:2340-2509 GCA_003510825.1 Stenotrophomonas sp. | reverse complement strand
CGAGGCCGAGGACGCGGTGCGTGACATGCTCTCGGGCAACGCCTTCGGCGATGCCGGCGCGCGCGTGGTCATCGAGGAATTCCTGGATGGCGAGGAAGCCAGCTTCATTTCGATGGTCGACGGCGTGCACGCGCTGCCGATGGCCACTTCGCAGGACCACAAGCGCGTC
>DOKO01000420.1:0-2161 GCA_003510825.1 Stenotrophomonas sp. | reverse complement strand
CGGCGACGGCGACACCGGCCCGAACACCGGCGGCATGGGCGCCTACTCGCCCGCGCCGGTGGTGACGCCGGAGGTGCACGCGCGGGTGATGCGCGAGGTGGTGAACCCGACCGTGCAGGGCATGATCGCCGACGGCATCCCGTTCACCGGCTTCCTCTATGCCGGCCTGATGATCGATGCCAGCGGCGCGCCGAAGGTGATCGAGTTCAACGTGCGCTTCGGCGACCCGGAAACCCAGCCGGTGATGCTGCGCCTGCAGTCGGACCTGGTGGACCTGGTGGAAGCGGCCATCGATGGCCGCCTGGACCAGGTGGACGCGCAGTGGGATCCGCGCCCGTCGCTGGGCGTGGTGCTGGCCGCCAAGCCTTATCCGGACGCGCCGATCACCGGTGATGTGATCTCCGGCCTGGACGACGTGCCCGCCAACGCCAAGGTGTTCCATGCCGGTACCACGCTGGATGCACAGGGCCAGGTGCTCAGCGCCGGCGGCCGCGTGCTGTGCGTGGCCGCGCTGGGCGACAGCGTGCGCGACGCGCAGGCCAACGCCTATGCCGGCGTGGCCAAGGTGACGTGGGCCAACGAGTTCCACCGCACCGACATCGGCTGGCGCGCGATCGCACGCGAGGGCTGAGGTCCACGCGATACCAGGGCAGCCACGCAGGGCGTGGCTCTACTGGGTCCACGGATGTCGTACCGCCGGGGTGGATCCACGCCATGCGTGGATGAAGCCCCGGCATCAGGAGTTGGCGGCATGCCCCATCTGCAGGACTATCCCGAAGACATCGATTGCACCTGGCTGGGCGTGGACCGCACGGGTGCGGTTGCCGCCTTCGTCACTGCGGGCAAAGGCGAGATCCCGACCGTGCTTCTGGCAGACGCCGTCGTGGACATCCTCCAGGTTGAAACGATGCTGGTGGACCTTCCCGTGGTTGGGGACGCCGTGATGCACGTGACGCTTCCCCGGCCTGACGACTATCTGGCCATGGCCTCGCGCGGCATCCACGTCTACGACTGGAACGGCCATGGCTACGCGCGCGTTGCCACCCCCTCCACAGCCATCCAGTACTCGGCACTGCCCGAGGAACTGCAGGTCATGGCACGCCTTGCGACATTCGATTCCGTGGACTTCGGGCAATGCCCGTCGCTGTCGGTCGGCGACCTGATCGAGGCAGTCCAGTCGCGCTTCTGAAGCCGATCGCGTCACGGCACGGTCGCAGAGCAGCCACGCATGGCGTGGCTCTACTGGATGCTGTATCTCCACGCCTGGCGCGGGTCCACGGATGCCGTATCGCCGGGGTAGATCCACGCCATGCGTGGATGTCCGCGCCCCACAAACAAGAAAGGCCCGGCATTGCCGGGCCTTTCTTCATTCCAACGCCTTCCCGCTTACGCGGTGAACAGCGCCTTCATCTTCTTCAGCGCGTTCGCTTCGACCTGGCGGATGCGCTCGGCGGACACGCCGTACTCATCGGCCAGTTCCTGCAGCGTCACCTTGCTGTCGGCATCCAGCCAGCGGCGGCGGATGATGTCGCGCGAGCGGGCATCCAGCTCGGCCAGGCCTTCGCGAAGCAGCTGCATCTGGTTGTCTTCGCTGTCCTCGCGCTCGTAGGCCATCGACGGATCTTCGTCGTTGGACACCAGGAACGCAGCCGGCGACGGCGGTGCATGATCGTTGTCCTCGTCGGTCGGCGCATCGAAACCGATATCGCGGCCGGACAGGCGCGATTCCATTTCCATGACCTCGCGCTCGGACACGTTCAGGTCCTTGGCGACGGCGCTGACTTCGGCCGCGTTCATCCAGCCCAGGCGCGTCTTCGACTTGCGCAGGTTGAAGAACAGCTTGCGCTGCGCCTTGGTCGTAGCGACCTTGACGATGCGCCAGTTCTTGAGGATGAACTCGTGCATTTCGGCACGGATCCAATGCACGGCGAAGGACACCAGGCGCACGCCCATGTCGGGGTCGAAGCGCTTGACCGCCTTCATCAGGCCGATGTTGCCTTCCTGGATCAGGTCGCCCAGCGCAAGGCCGTAGCCGTTGTAACCGCGGGCCACGTGCACCACGAAGCGCAGGTGCGAATGCACCAGCTCGCGTGCGGCGTCCAGATCGTCACCGTCGCGGAAACGACGGGCCAGGTCCTGTTCGTCATCGACCGACAGCACC
>DOKO01000423.1 GCA_003510825.1 Stenotrophomonas sp. | reverse complement strand
TGGTGGTCGGCCCCGGTACCGGCCTGGGCGCCGCGCTGTGGATCCCCACTCCTCATGGCCCGGTGGTGCTCGCCACCGAGGCCGGCCAGCCGACGCTGGCGGCCAGCACCGAACTGGAAATGGCCATCGTCCGCCACATGCAGCGCGACCGCGCGCACGTGTCGATCGAACATGCGCTGTCCGGCCCCGGCCTGATGAACCTGTACCACGCCATCTGCGCCCTGCAGGGGCAGTCCCCGGTGCTGGCCAGCCCGGATGCGGTGACCGCCGCAGCGATGGCCGGCACCGATGCCCTCGCCCGCCAAGCGCTGGACGTGTTCTGCGGCCTGCTCGGCAGCACCATCGGCGACATGGCGCTGTTCTACGGCGCGCAGGGCGGTGTCTACCTGGCCGGCGGCATCCTGCCGCAGATCCGCGAATACCTGCATGCCAGCACCTTCGTCGAACGCTACCTGCAGAAGGGGCCGATGGGCGAAGCGCTGGCACGCATCCCGGTGAAGGTGGTCGAGCACGGGCAGCTGGGCGTCATCGGCGCCGCCAGCTGGTTCCTGCTCCACGCCAACGCCTGAACCGCAGTACGCAGCAAGCAGTACGCAGCACCGCAGTACGCACGACGCACTGGAATCGCACCATCGCGCCCGGCAGCCCCTGCTGGCGCCAGGCATGACCTGCCATTCGTTCGCCGCCGACAACGCACATCAGTGATGAGGAGAGACATCATGAACACCCGCAAGACTCTGCTTTCGGCAGCCATCGTCGGCTGCCTCGCCTTCTCGGCGCACGCCCAGCAGGCCACCCCGCAGGACCTGGACACCGTGCAGGTGGTGGGCATCCGCGCCAGCCTGGAAAAATCGCTGGACACCAAGCGCAACAACGTCGGTGTGTCCGAAGCGATCACCGCCGAGGACATCGGCAAGTTCCCCAGCACCAACGTTGCTGAAGCGCTGTCGCAGATCCCGGGCGTGACCCTGGACCGCCGCTTCGGCCAGGGCGAGCGCGTCAGCATCGACGGCACCGACCCCAGCCTCAACCTGTCCTTCCTGGACAACCACCCGGTGGCGCAGGCCATCTGGCTGTACGGCGAACAGCCCAACCGCGGCTTCGACTACACGCTGCTGGCCCCGCAGATCCTGGGCCGCGCGGAGATCATCAAGTCGTCCGAAGCGCGACTGACCGAAGGCAGCCTCGGCGGCACCGTGCTGATGCACACCCGCCAGCCGCTGGACCTGAAGCAGAACGAAGTGGCCGCCTCGGTGGGCTACAGCTACAGCCAGCAGGCCAGCGAAGGCAAGCCGAACGCGGCCGTGCTGTACAGCTGGAAGAACAACGACGAGACCTTCGGCGTGGCCGTCTCGGCCCAGCACTACGAAGAAGCCGTCGACCGCCAGGGCAAGGAAGTGTTCGGCTACACCAAGGCCAGCACCTTCCCCAATGCCACCGGCGTGGCTGCCGACGTGGACGTGCCGAACTCGTTCAACGCCGCCTGGTTCCAGCAGGAACGCAAGCGCGACAGCGCCGTGGTCAACCTGCAGTTCAAGCCGACCGATGAGCTCGAGTTCAACCTGAGCGGCATGTACATCAAGGAGAAGTTCGACAACTACAACCAGTCGCTCTATTCCTTCCTGACCTGGAACCCGGGCACCGTCAACGCCGTCAACCAGCTCGGCGACGTGCGCAACGGCGTGGCCACCAGCGGCCACTCCAACGCCAGCGCCATCGCCAACAGCGGCACGCTGATCTATGACAACAACGTGCGCCTGTCCGAAGTGGTCACCAAGGGCGTGGACCTGCGCGGCGCCTGGAAGGGTGAAAGCTGGGGCGTGACCGGCCAGGCCGGCCAGAGCAAGTCCGACAACAAGAACCTGGCCCAGTACTTCATCGAGCCGTTCTACAACGGCGGCTACAGCTGGAACATGGACAAGGGCATCACCTTCGATGACCCGGCAGGCGCCCGCGACCCGGCCAACTGGGGTTCGGCCGGCGGCTGGTTCGGCAACAACGGCGTGTTCTCCACCGAGAGCAAGGACACCTACGCCCAGCTCGACTTCAACGTCCAGTTCGACAGCATCTTCAACCAGCTGCAGTTCGGCGTGCGCCACGGCAAGCACGATGAAGCCTTCACCCTCAACGTGTACGGCGGCGTCACCCCGGGCACGCTGGCCGACGTCGGCACCATCGGCCTGACCGACATCCAGGGCTTCACCACCGACCAGGGCCGCCACGTGCAGGCCGGCCGCAACAACGTGCTGAACTGGGTGCGCAACAGCCCGATCGACTACAGCAACCCCGATCCGGCCAGCTACCTCAACAACAGCTGGGCGCTGACCCAGACCAACAACGCGGCCTACGCGCAGTTGAACTTCTCCAACGGCCCGCTGCGCGGCAACCTGGGCGTGCGCTACGTCGATTCCAAGACCGAAGGCAGCGGCTTCGTCTACGGCGGCACGCCGACCCTGACCGACCTGGACAGCAAGTGGCAGACCCGCACCAAGAAGGAAGACTTCGTGCTGCCGTCGTTGAACGTCGCGTGGGACACCGACAACGACTGGGTGTTCCGCTTCGCCGCGGCCAAGGTGATCGCCTGGGCGCCGTACAACCAGATGGTCAACAACACCTTCCTCAACGACACCACCCTGACCGGTTCGGGCGGCAACGCCGATCTGTCGCCGTATGAGTCGTGGAACTTCAACACCTCGGCCGAGTACTACTACGCGCCGCAGGCCGTGGTGGCCTGGTCGGTGTTCTACAAGAAGATCGACAACTACATCGATACCTCGGCCACCATCGAGCGCCAGTACAACTCGATCCGCGATACCTCGCCGGCCACCTGGGCGAACATCGTCGGTACCAACGGCTGCACCGCCGACGGCTACTGCGATTACAGCATCCAGCGCCCGCGCAACGCCGGCAGCGGCCACGTCAAGGGCTTCAACATCAGCTTCCAGCAGCCCTTCGGCGAAAGCGGCTTCGGCCTGACCGCCAACTACACCTACGCCAACGGTGAGAACAACACCGGCGATCCGCTGCCGTACCAGTCGCGCAATGCCATCGCCTTCAGCCCGTACTACGAGAAGGGCCCGATCAATGCGCGCCTGACCTACAACTGGCGTGACAGCTACCTGGCCGGCGGCTACGTGGCCGGTGCCGCCCCGTCCAGCGTGGACGACTACGCGGAACTGGGCGCCAGCTTCGGCTACACCTTCAACGACAACTGGTCGCTGACGGTGGACGCGCAGAACCTGCTGGACGAGACCTACTTCCAGTACCTGGGCGACAAGGAACACCTGGCTGGCAAGTACAAGAGCGGCCGCCGCTACATGGCCACCCTGCACTTCAAGTTCTAAGACTGCACCCAGCTGCACATCGCGACGGGCCCGGATTTCCGGGCCCGTCGTACGATGGGAGACCGGAATCGCCGCCTGCGCGGCGGCCACGCGCGGCACAGCGAGCCGCCCACCACAGGAGTGAGACGATGCGACCCTTCCCCCTTGCCAGCATGCTGCTGGGCCTGGCGATGCTTCCCGCCGCCGCCCGCGCCGCCGATGCCCCGGCACTGGATACCGGCCCCGGCCCGCAGCTGCGCGCCGGCAGCCTGATGCTGATTCCCGCACCGGCCA
>DOKO01000022.1 GCA_003510825.1 Stenotrophomonas sp. | reverse complement strand
CCATGCGGCTCACACCCCGCAAACCCACACCACCCCGCCTTCGACAGATTTCTGCGGTCTGTGGGAACGGCGTCAAACAAGAAGGGGTCAGAGCCCTTTCCCGGCGGGAAAGGGATCCGACCCCATCTGTGTGTTGCTTGAGCCTGTTACCAGTTCGGGTCTTCGGCCGGGGCGGCAGCGGGCTTGGGCTTCGGCTTGCTGGCCGGGCGTGCGCTGGCGGCCGGGGCCGCCTGGGCGGTGGCGCTGGCAGTTGCCGGTTTGCTGCCCAGTTTCTGGCGCAGTTCCAGCTGGCCCGGGCGGAAGCCGCCGCGCACGGCGTCCACACCTTCTTCGATGGTGCCGTAGGAGGTCTGCGCGGCCACGCGGTCGATGCGGATGGTGCAGCACGGGTGTTCGCTGCGGCCCAGCGAGCGACCGGTCTGCGGATCCTTCAGCTCCTCACCCAGGCGCACGGCCTGCCAGCGCTGGCCGGCCTGCAGGCCTTCACCGCCCTGGCTCAGCACCACCTGGTCGCCATCCACCGAAACCACCGACACCGGGAACAGCGTGGTGACGATGCTGGTGCCGATCTGGCCGGACAGCGATTCCATCATCGCCGCCGCCATGTTGCGGCCGTTCACCACGCGCGGCAGGGTGCTCGGGCCGGTCGAGGCGAGCTGGTGGTCGAAGCTGTCGGACATCACCACCTGGCCGGTGGTGGCGTTGATCAGCCGCAGGGTGATGCGGCCACCGCCGGAATAGGAGGTCACCTGGCGGTCGGACATGCGCAGGTTGCGCACGCTGCGCGGGTATTCGAAGCGTTCGATGGTCGGGATCAGGATGAGGTCGGTGGCCAGCTGCTGGCCCAGCCGCGCGGTGTCCTGCAGGCGCACGTTGCCGCTGTTGATGTGGTCGATCTCGGCCTGCATCTCATCGCCGAACTCACGGTCCAGCACGATGAAGCGCTGGGTCTGGGTGAGCGTATCGGACAGGCGTGCGCGGATCGCATCGGCCACTTCGTCGGCAGCCACGCGGCCGTCGCCGACGGCGTAGCTGCCGGCCTTGGTGCGCGGCAGGGCCACCACGATCTTCGGCTTGCCCTGCTCGTCCGGTGCGCGGTACTGCGCGATCTGCGCACGCACGCGCACCTTCCAGTAGCTGCGCATGCTGCGGTGGGTCACGTCCGAATCGAGCGAGCTGGCGCCGCGCTTGGCATCCACCTTCACCTTCTCTTCGTAGTTTTCCTTGACGCTGGCTTCGGCCGAACCACCGCCACCGGAGGCCTTCGCCGAGGCCTGGCCGGACGCACTGGCCGAGGCCTCGCCCTTGAAGCTCCAGCCTTCGTCGCTGGCGCGCACGCGGGCAATGGTCTCTTCGTCGAGCTGGCGCACTTCTTCCTGCGACAGGATCTCGTAGCCGAGCACCGCGCCCTGCGAGCCGGCAATCATCTGCCGGGAGAACGCGTCGGCGCGGATGTCGCCGACGTGTTCACCGTCCACGTCCACATGCAGGCCTGCGCGCAGGCTCTGCATCTGGCTGGCCACGCGTACGCCGTTGACCTGGGCCACGGCCGACTGCAGCGCGGACAGCACCGCCAGCTCGGGGGTGCTGCCGATACCGTCGGCCTCGCGCGCCACCTGGGTGGTGCCGCCGAAATCCGGCGTGCCACGCATCGGCGCGTCTGCCACCGGCGCATTGGCCTCCAGCGCGCTGGGCGCCTTGTCCTTGGCCGGGGCAGCCGCATCGGCCGGTGCCTCCTGCTTGCCGCAGGCGGCGAGCAGGGCGGCGAGCAGGCCCAGTCCGATCAATCGGGTCGTCGTACGCATGGGGATGGACCTCGGATCAGAGCGAGTCGAGCATCGAGTCGGCGTTCGACGGCACCTTCACCTTGCTCTTCTTGGCAAAGGTCACCGCCGACTTGGTCGAGCCGTACAGGCCCTTGATGTAGCCCGGCGATTCCTTGGCCACCCACGCACCGGCGGCCAGCTTGCGGCCCACGGTGGCCAGCTGGGTGGCGCCCAGGTTCTTCATGCCCGCGGTGAAATTGCTGGCTTCGCCACCCAGCTTCTGCGCTTCGGCGGCCGAGGCCAGCATCTGCACCAGGCCTTCGGCGTAGTGCTGCTTGGATTCGGCGCTCAGTTCCGGCTGCGCGGCCTGGCGCTCATCGATGGCGGCCTGTGCGGCTTCGCTGACCGACACCGACTTCTTCATCGCATCGACGCTGACCGAACCGGACGACAGCGCCTGGCGCTCGGCTTCCAGCAGCTGCACCTGCTCGGCCAGGCCGAAGGCGCGGGCGAACGAGGTCTGTGCCTGCAGCGAGTGCGACTGCGAGCTGACGAAACGACGGACCAGCGCTTCCTGCGCGGCTTCGTCCGGCGCACCGGCGCTGGAGGCGCTGCTGGATGCACCGGTGGCGGCACCGGCCAGGTCCTTCAGCTTGCCGAACTGGGCGTGCGCCGGCATCGACAGGGTGGCGGCGGCGATGGCCACGGCGAGAGCAGTAGTACGGATCATTGGAATTCCTTCTTTTGGGAACGGCCGCAGTGCGGCGCGTGGGAAGACGGGAGGCGCGCCGGGTCATGCCCGGCGCAGGACACCAGCAATCAGCGGACCGCCTTGACGTTCAGCTCGTTGATCATCTGCTGCGCAGCCTTTTCGGCCGCCAGCTGCAGGGCGTTGGTGCGGGCCACGGTTTCGTTCGGGCCGGTACCGGAGAACTGCACCGGGCCGACCGAAGACACGGTGCGCGGGAAGCGACCGGTCACGTCCAGCACCTTGCCGGTGACGGTGACGAACACGCGGGTATTGCCACTGGCCGGATCACGATCGCGCATGCCCACGTCCAGGGTGCCCACGGCGATGTACGGGATGTTGGCCGCACGGATGCCGTTGGCGGTGTCACGCAGGGTGGCCGGGGCCAGGTCGTTGCCGGTGCTGAAATCCTTGCGGATGCGCTCGATGCTGAGCAGGCCACGCGACTCGCCTTCGACGTACTCGGCTTCGACCACTTCGTAGCCGGCGGCACTGAAGGCACCGGTCATGGCGGTGTTGACCTCGGCAGCGTTGGCGACCTTCCAGGTGATGTTGTCGGCACGCGCGGTGGTGCTGCCGCCGCTGGTGACCGACACCGAACCGTTCTGGTTGATGCTGCCATTGGTGCTGACCGAGTTGCCGCGGAACGAGTCGCCTTCGCGGGTGTTCTCGCTGTAGCTGCTGCTGGCGTCGACGCGACGGTATTCCTTGTCCTGGAACGACTGCACGGTGTCCTGCGAGCGCGCCATGAACAGGAAGGTCAGCAGCGAGCGCTGCGCGGCGGTGGCACCGGCCACGGCCGAACCCGCATCGAGCTTGGTCTGCAGCAGCGTGGTGTTGATCTCCGCACGCACGGTGACGCTGTAGGTCTTGGCCTTCTTGTCTTCGTTGTCCGACAGCTGCACGGCGCTGAGCACGTAGCGGTCGATTTCACCAATGAACTCCGGGCGGCGTGCCTCGAACAGGCGCAGCTTGGCCGCGCCGGTTTCGGCGATGTACGCCTCCAGGGCATTGACCTTGGCCTTGTTCAGGGCTTCGGCGCGGGTACCGGCACTCAGGCGCAGGCTGTAGCTGGCCGAACCGGTACCACGCGAACTGGCGGTCTGTGCGGCGACCGGCGAGGCCACCACCAGGGCGATGAGGATGAGCAGGATGGTACGCATCAACGACATGATTTGATCAACTCCTGGAGGGCTTGGGTCTGCTGCTGCAACGGGCGGCCGCCCGGCTTCTGTTCGTCCAGCCAGGCGCGTGAATCGGCGCGCTTGGCGGCGGCGCCGGCGAAGGCATCGAAGCCGGCCAGCAGCGTTTCGTAGCTGGCCGACCACTGGTCGACCTGCCACTGCGTGACCGGCACCACCTTGGTGGCGCCCTTGCGCAGCGGCTGTTCGAAATAGACCTTGCCGGAGAACGGCTCGGTGACCTTGGCAGTGAAGAACGCGCCGAACAGCATCGTCTTCATCGCGGCGGTCTCTTCGATCACGCCGTTCTTCAGCGCGTCCACCTGCAGGGAGATGACGTAGTCCGGCTCGGGAATCTTCAACTGGTAGACCTTGCCATCGGCGAAGCGCGCGGCCATCGCACCGCCGATCGCCTGGCCCGAGGCCGGCGGCAGCAGGCCGACGCCGGTGTTGGACGACAGCGTCTTGGACAGCTCATGGGCCAGCGTCGCGCGCAGCGTGTCGGCCCATTTCGGGTCGGGCAGCTTGGCCACGGTCGCCTCCGACAGCGTCACCGCGCCCACCTGCAGGCGTCGCGAGGCCGCTTCAGGCAGCTTCGCCTGGGCCAGGGTGGTGGCCAGCACCTGCGGCAGCGCCGCATTGCCGCTGCCGTACAGCAGGTCGGCGACGATGGCATCGATATCGTCATTGCCCGGGCGGTAATCCTGCACGTCGATGCGCTGCAGGGTGATCGGGTAGGACGCGATCACCTGGCGTTCGCGGAAGTCGAAGAACAGGGCCTGCAGGGCCACTTCCACCAGCACCTTGTACTGGTTGCCGATCGGCTCGACCGATACCAGCTCGCGGTCCAGGGCGGCGGCCAGCACGATCGCGCTGGTGGTGCCGTCGAGCATGGCCACCGGCTGGTCGATCAGTTCCAGGGACGCCGGCGGGCGACGCTTGAGCGCCTGTGCCAGGGTCTGGTTGAGCGGAATCAGGCCGCGCTTTTCCAGCACGGCATGCGCGTGCGGCGTGGTCGCCTGCACGGCAGCGGCATCAGCGGTGTAGGCAAAACCGGCCCAGTAGGCCTGCTGCGATTTGTCTGCAGCCTGCGCTGCCCACGGCCACACGGCCAGGCACAACACACAGGCGAGCAGGCGCGCAAAGGCGCGCGGCGCGCGCTTCGTCCTTGAAAACATCCAACCACTCCTGGTTCAACGCACGTTGCGGGGACAGACGCGCCCCCGATGGGCGCGAAACATAGCCGCTCCCGGGGCTGGCGACAAGACCTGTCGCTGCCTGCCCTAGTTTCCGGCCGCCAGACCCGCCCGCTGCCGCAGCAGCAGGCGCTCGGCCTGGTTCTGGCTCAGATCCGCCGCCATGGCAAATGCGTCACGGGCATCCTGCTCCCGCCCGAGCTGCAGCAGCAGCTCGCCCCGTACCACCTGCAACGGGGCATAGCCCTGCAACCGCGCATCGACCAGCAACGGCTGCAGCAACCCCCAGGCCGCAAACGCGCCGTCACTGCGCGACACCGCCACCACCCGGTTCAGGGCCACCACCGGCGAGGGCATCACCTGCAGCAGCTGCGCATACAGCGCGGCGATGCGTGCCCAGTCGGTGTCTTCGGCACGGCGCGCGGTGGCATGGCAGGCCGCGATGCGTGCCTGCAGGACGTAGGCATCGTTGCCGCCGCCGGCATCCAGCGCGCGCTCCAGCACCTGCCGGCCACGTTCGATCTGCAGCCAGTCCCAGCGCGCGCGGTTCTGCACGTCCAGCAATACCGGCTGGCCCTGTGCATCGACGCGCGCCGCGGCACGCGAGGCCTGCAGTTCCATCAGCGCCAGCAGGCCCAGCACCGGCGGCGCGGGCAGCCGATGGGCGAGGATGCGGGCCAGCCGCAGCGCTTCCTCGCACAAGGCCGGCCGCATCCAGTCATCGCCGGCACTGGCCGCATAGCCCTCGTTGAAGACCAGGTAGATGGCTTCCAGCACCGAGGCCAGCCGCTCAGGCAGCGCCTCGGCGCGCGGCACTTCATAGGGCACCTGCTTCTGCACCAGGGTGCGCTTGGCGCGCACGATACGCTGGGCGATGGTCGGCTCCGGCTGCAGGAAGGCGCGGGCGATCTCGGTGGTGGTCAGCCCGCCCAGCAGGCGCAGTGTCAGCGCCACCCGTGCATCGGCCGGCAGCACCGGGTGGCAGGCCACGAACATCAGCCGCAGCAGGTCATCGCCAAGGTCGTCTTCCAGTGCCTGGCTGTCATCGGGTGCGGGCAGCGCCGCCGGGTGCAGTTCCTCGCCCCATTGCGCATGCTGCTGCGCCACGCGCTGGTGCTGGCGCAGCACATCGATGGCACGGTTGCGCGCGGTGGTCATCAGCCAGGCTCCGGGATTGTCCGGGATGCCCTGCGCCGGCCAGCGCTCCAGCGCGGCCAGCCAGGTGTCCTGGGCCAGCTCCTCGGCGCGGCCGACATCACCGCCGAGCAGCCGCGCCAGGCGCGCGATCAACACCGGCGATTCCATCCGCCAGAGGGTCTCCAGTCGCTGGCTCAGGGCGGGCTCGGTCATGTGCCGATCACAGCACGCAGGCCGTGCCCGCACAAGCGCCAGCCCTCATGCTTGGACGATCGGCTTGAAGCCGCCCCAGAACATGCGCCTGGTGTCGAACGGCATGTCCTTGGGGCCGATGCTGGCCAGGCGCGGGTCGGCCATCACCTTGGCGTTGATGCGGTCGCGTGCAGCACGCGAGCGGAACACCACGAAAGCAACGATGACCGTTTCCCCCGGCTTGGCCTTCACCGCACGCGGGAACGAGGTGGACTTCCCGGGTTCGACATCATCGGCCACGCATTCCATGTACTGCAGCGCGCCGTGATCCTTCCAGACCGTGCCGGCCTTGCGGGCAAGGCGGCGGTAGTCGGCCACCTTGTCCTGCGGGCACGGCAGCACGTAAGCATCGACGTAAGCCATGGTTTTCCTCCTCAAGGCGTGCCGTCAGCCCGGCTCGCCATCCATGTGTGCGATTTCCCACAGGTGGCCATCCAGGTCCTGGAAGCCGCGCTGGTACATGAAACCGTAGTCGCGGGCCGGTTGCGGTTCGCTGCCACCGGCGGCCACCGCCTTGTCCACCATCACGTCCACCGCCTTGCGGCTGGCTGCGGAAAGGCAGGTGATCACCTCGGTCTCCGCGTGCGCATCGGCAATGTTCTTGTTGGTGAACTGCTGGAAGAACGGCTTGACCAGCAGCATCACGAAGATGCTCTCGCTGATGACCATGCAGGCGGCATCTTCATTGGTGTAGGCCGGATTGAAGCTGTAGCCCAGCGCGCTGAAGAAATCCTTGGACTGTTGCAGGTCCTGCACGGGCAGGTTGACGAAAATCATCTGCGGTTGCGGTGCGCTCATCGTTGCGTTTCCTGTGCGGCTGATGGGTGACGGAAGATGGGTGTTGGAGCCGGATCAGGGCTGCTTCATGCAGTTGACCATCCACGGCTTGCCGAAGCGGTCGATCAACATGCCCCAGCGATGCGCCCAGAACGTTTCGGCGATCGGCATCTGCACCTGGCCGCCTTCGGCCAGCGCGGCGAACACGCGCTCCGCTTCCTCGATGCTGTCGACGTCGACATTGATGGTGGTCGAGCCGCCCTCGCCGCCGCCCGGGCCATCGGCGGCCATCAGGATCGCGCCGTCGATCTCCAGCTGGCTGTGCGCCACGTGGTCGAGGGTTTCGGCAGGCATCTCGTTGCAGCCCGGCGAACCATCGGACGGCGGCATGTCGCGGTACTTCATCTCCGAGGTGACCTGGCCACCGAGGGCCTTGGCATAAAAGACCATCGCGTCGTGGGCCTGGCCGCTGAAGCCAAGGAAGGGAATCAGTTTCATGGCAATGCTCCGTTGGGTGGTGGCGCCGGGGCGTACCGGCGGATGTGACAGGGAAGATCGATCAGTTTTCCAGCTGTTCCCGCAGACGCTGTTCCTGCTGCTGTAATTCGGGGGTGAAGGCTTCGCCGAAATCCTCGGCGGTGATCAGCGGACGCAACTCGAGGGTGCCACCAGCGCCGAACGGGGCACGGCTGGCCCATTCGACGGCCTCATCCAGCGACCGCACGTTCCACAGCCAGAATCCGGCGATCTGCTCGCTGGGCGGGCCAAACGGCCCGGCCTGCACCTGCGGGGCGGCGGCGCCGAAATGAATGCGGCGACCACGGGCGGTGGCGTGCAGGCCTTCACCGGCGAGCATGATGCCGGCGGCGACGAGTTGTTCGTTGTAGGCACCCATTTCGGCCAGTTCCGCTTCGCTGGGTAGGCGCCCGGCTTCGGAATCGGCGTTGGCTTTGACGATCACCATGACTTTCATGTGGGTCTCCCGTGGGCGGCGTTCTGCGCGCCCTTCATGGGTACGACGAACCGGGGGATCGGGAATCGACAGGTCAGTTGGAAATTTTTTTCCTGCGCGGAAGGCGCGCCTGCGGCGGGGGATCGGCGAACGGCGGTGCCCCTCCGTGGTGGGGGCTGAAAGCCCTGGTAATTGAGGGTTGGCCGGGAGGGTGGGTTGGCTGGGGGACGCTGCAAGTACGTCCATGTAAGCTCGGTCGCCG
>DOKO01000021.1:824-2779 GCA_003510825.1 Stenotrophomonas sp. | reverse complement strand
AGCGAAATCCAGGTGCAGGCGGCCGCCGACGGTGGCGGTGACCGGCCGGTCGTCTTCAGCAAAGGCCGGCGCGGCCAGCGCAGCGAGGGCCATCATGGCGGCGGGGCGCTGCCAGGCAAACTTCAGTTCCACAAACCCTCCCAGGTGCGCGCCGGGCGCGCGGCAATCGTGGGCACCGGATGGTGCGCGGCCGCAGTCTGGGTTGCGGTAGCTGTCATCGTCCTGTCAGCGGTTTGTGCGGTGCAGCGTAAAGCGGGCCGCTGCGCTCGCCGGGCCATGCCCGGCGGAAGGCCCGCCACACGCCGCCGCGCCGCACGCGGTAGCATTCGCTTCCCCCCGCGTCCCTCCGTTGCCCGCCGATGCGCCTGCTGCTGGTCGAAGACAATCCGGATCTGGCCGATGCCATCATCCGCCGCATGCGCCGCAGCGGGCACGCGGTGGACTGGCAGGCCGACGGCCTGGCCGCCGCCAGCGTGTTGCGTTACCAGAGCTTCGACCTGGTGGTGCTGGACATCGGCCTGCCCAAGCTGGATGGCCTGCGCGTGCTGGCCGGCATGCGCGAGCGCGGCGACAGTACGCCGGTGCTGATGCTGACCGCGCGCGATGGCATCGAAGACCGCGTGCAGGCACTGGATGTCGGCGCCGACGATTACCTCGGCAAGCCCTTCGACTTCCGCGAATTCGAGGCGCGCTGCCGTGTGTTGCTGCGGCGTGCACGTGGCCAGGCCAGCGAAGTGGTGCAGGTCGGTGGCTTCCAGTTCGACAACGCCGCGCACCGCGTCAGCGTGGACGGTGAGCCGATCGAACTGCCCAACCGCGAATACCGCCTGCTGGAAATCCTGGTCGGCCGCCTCGGCCAGGTGGTTGGCAAGGACGAGATCGGCAACGGCCTGTTCGGCTTCGACGACGAAGCCGGGCCGAACGCCATCGAGCTGTACATCGGTCGCCTGAGAAAGAAGCTGGCCGGTGCGCCGCTGCGCATCACCACCGTGCGGGGTGTCGGCTACCTGCTGGAAGAAGCCGGCGACGGCAGCAGCGATGGCGATGGCTGAGGTGCGTACTGCGGTCGCCGCGCCGGGCTCGCTGCGGCGCACCCTGCTGCTGTACCTGGGCACGCTGCTGGCGGTGTTCGCGGTGGCCCTGCTGTTTGCCGCGCGCGATTACGGCCAGCGCGCCGCCAACCGTTCCTACGACCACCTGCTGGTGTCCTCGGCGTTGTCCATCGCCGATTCGGTGGCGCTGGTCGATGGCCAGTGGCAGGTGGACCTGCCGTACGCCGCGCTGGACCTGCTGGCGATGGCGGCGGAGGACCGCGTGTTCTATCGGGTGGCCGACAGTCGCGGCAACCTCATCACCGGCTATGGCGACCTGCCCACGCCACCGCGTCGGCCGGGCACGCAGCCGCAGCTGTTCGATGCGTCCTACAGTGGCGAAACTGTGCGCTTCGTGGTGGTCAGCCGCAGCTTCGCCGCTGCGTCCGCACAGGGCGAGGTGCAGGTGCAGGTGGGGCAGACCCGTCGCGCGCGCGAGGCGTTGGCGCAGGACATGGTCAACCGCGCGCTGCTGGCCATCGGCGTGCTGTCGCTGCTGCTGCTCGCGTTGGTGGCCTTTGGCGTGCACCGTGCCTTCCGGCCGCTGGTGCGGGTGGAGCGCGAACTGTCGCGGCGCGAGCCGTCCGACCTGAAGCCGCTGGATGCGCGCGTGCCGCGCGAGATGGACCAGATGGTCGCGGCGTTGAACCGTTTCATGGAGCGCCTGTCCAGCAGCAACGAGACGCTGCGTGCGTTCATGGCCGAGGCCGCGCACCAGATGCGCACGCCGCTGGCCGCGCTTCGTGCGCAGGCGCAGCTGGCACTGGACGACGACGACCCGGACGACATGCGGCGCAGCCTGCAGGCCATCGAGCGCAATGCCACGCACATGAGCCGCCTGCTCAACCAGCTGCTCAGCGATGC
>DOKO01000021.1:452-640 GCA_003510825.1 Stenotrophomonas sp. | reverse complement strand
CAACCAGCTGCTCAGCGATGCCAGCGTGATCCACCGTTCCAACCTTCAGCGCTTTGCTGCCGTGGACCTGGCCGAGACGGTGCACCAGGCCCTGCATGAAGCACTGCCGCAGGCCGGTCCTGCGCCGCGCGTGCAGTTGGCGATGACCGCCGAGCCGGTGCAGGTGCATGGCGATGCGCTGCTGCTGC
>DOKO01000021.1:0-189 GCA_003510825.1 Stenotrophomonas sp. | reverse complement strand
ATGGCGATGCGCTGCTGCTGCGCGAGGCGATCAAGAACCTGGTCGACAACGCCCTGAAGTACGGCGGTGACGGCCCGCTGCAGATCGCGCTGACCGTGGAAGGCGGGCAGGCGGTGCTGACCATCGCCGACCACGGCGCCGGCATTGCCGCGGCCGATGCCGGACGCGTGTTCGAGCGCTTCGCCCGTG
>DOKO01000150.1 GCA_003510825.1 Stenotrophomonas sp. | reverse complement strand
GACCCGCATGGCCATCGAGGACATCGGCCTGGCCGACCCGCGCGCGCAGAGCATGGCGTTGGAAGCGTGGGACATCTACGAGCGCCTGGGCAGCCCGGAGGGCGAGCTCGCCTTCGCGCAGCTGGTGCTGTATCTGGCCAGTACCGCCAAGTCGAACGCCGGCTACGCGGCCTTCAACCAGGCCAAGGCCGATGTGCGCGAAAGCGGCACCGAAGAAGTGCCGCTGCACCTGCGCAACGCCCCGACAAAGCTGATGAAGGAACTCGGCTACGGTGCCGAGTATCAGTACGACCACGATGCCGAAGGTGGTATCGCGCTGGACCAGACGGGCTTCCCGGACGCGATGGGCGAGCGGGTGTACTACAACCCGGTGCCGCGCGGGTTGGAGATCAAGTTGAAGGAAAAGCTGGACCGTCTGCGCGCAGAGCGTGAGGCGGCGAGGGCGGCAAAAGGCCGCTGACCCCGCTTCTGTAGAGTCGAGCAAGCTCGACTCTACAGCCGGATCGTGCCCCGTTTGCGCTTGACCACGATCGGCACGCCCAGCGCTTTCTCTGCTTCACGCGCTGCGGCCTGGTAGCGCGAGAACTTCGCATCGCCCGCTGCACCTACCTCCAGCTGGCCGTTCACGGCATCGACAGACATGCCATCCGGATCCGGGAACCACCGATCCAGCGTCCGGGCACCAAGGATGGTTCCGAGATCCTTGCTCGAATACAGGCTGCCTGAAACGAAGCTGACGGTAATGTCGCCGCGCGGCCACTGCATCGTGCGCGTCCTGTAGCGGGTGTCGCCTTTCAGCAGCACGACAACCTGCAGCGGATCGCAGGAAACGCGGCGGCCTGCATAGGCTTCTGGAAACGCCACCCTCAGTCGCGCGGTGACCCCGGCCAGCTGGCGCTCCAGTGCCTGTTGGTCGGGGCAGGGGGTGATCTGCACACCATCGAAGCCGATGCGGTCGCCGCGATCGGCAGTGCAGGCTGTCGCGCACAGGGTCATTGCGCACACAAGTGCAGCTGCGGCGTAGCGCCGTGGTGAGGCGGGGCGAGGCGGCGTATGCATGGATGCAGTATGCCTGTCTCAGCGGCGCTGGGTGATTGAGTGGAATTGTCGTATGTCTGCCCATTTGGCACACTGCGCGCCTTCTTTTCCCAGGGACTTTCCTGCCATGGACCAGCTCATCCTGCCGTTGAAGCGTTACGCCCAGTTCGATGGTCGTGCCAACCGTCGCGAATACTGGATGTTCCAGCTGTTCATGCTGATCGTCTCGGTGGTGCTGATGGTGCCGATGATCACCGCACTGGTGATGCAGTCCGATGGCCTGGGCATCGCGTCGATCATCCTGTTTGTCCTGTTCTGGCTGGCCACCCTGCTGCCGGTCATCGCCGTCACCGTGCGCCGCCTGCACGACTGCAACCAGTCGGGCTGGCTGTACCTGCTGGCCTTCATCCCGTTTGGCGGCCTGGTGATCTTCGTGTTCACCCTGCTGCCGGGCACGCCGGAGGCAAACCAGTACGGCCCGGTGCCGCCGGAATTCGGCTGAGTCCCTGCGTGGCGTGGTCGCCGGCACGGCCCGGCGCTACCACTGGCGCGCGGCCCCCTGGGTCGCGCGCGCGATACACAGTGTGACGTGTGATCGATGTGATAATCATTCGCGTTTGAGGTAGACTGCGGTCCCTTGATGAAGAGGCGGCAGCGCCCGCCGCATCCGTCACCCATGATGTTTTCCGCACGCTCCTTCGGCTGCCTGGCCGCCCTGATGATGGGGATCCTGATGGCCACGCCCTACGCCCATGCGCAGCAGCGCAATCCGCAGCAGCTGATGGGCCGTACCGTGCTCGACGAGCCGGCATCCAGCTACCGTTTCGAACGATTCGTGATGGACAGCCCTGACCAGCAGCGCCGCTGGCGGGTGAACGTGGCGATCCCGGCCAAGGCCTCCAGGACCCCGTCGCCGGTGCTGTACGCACTGGATGGCAATGCCGTCGCCATGGTGCTGGACCAGCCGCTGCTGGCCGAGTTGGCCGCCACCAAGGCGCCGCCAGTGCTGGTGCTGATCGGCTACGACAACGAGCTGCGCATCGACTCGCCGGCCCGCACCCTGGACTACACCGCCTGGATCGACCGCGCCGATGACGAGGGCGGCACCACCCAGGCCGTTGGCGGTGGTGCCGATGTCTTCCTCGACCTGATCGAGCGCCGCATCAAGCCCGAAGTGGAGCGCCGCGCGAACATCGACACCCACCAGCAGTCGCTGTGGGGTCACTCGCTGGGCGGCCTTTTCGTGCTCAATGCGCTGTACACCCGACCCGCCGCGTTCCAGGCCTATCTGTCGGCCAGCCCGTCGCTGTGGTGGAGCCAAGGCGCGGCCTTGGGCGATCCCGAACAGCAGTTCGTGCAGAACCAGCATGGCCAGCCCGCCAAAGTCTGGTTGATGCTGGGCGGTGCCGAGCGCGTCGGCGACCGCGGCAAGCGTGACATGAGCAACCCGCGCGTGGTCGCGCATCTGCGCCGCATTGGGGGCGCCACCCCGGATGCAGCCATGCAACTGTCCACGCGCCTGGCCAAGCTGCCCGGCCTGAGCGTGCAGTACCGCGAATTCCCCGGCCTGGGCCACGGCCCGATGCTGCCCGCGTCGTTCCACGCGGCCCTGCATGAGTTGTACGGCGTGACCGATCGCAGCGCGGATGACGGCAAGCAGCCGCCGTCCGCCAACGCGATCGAATGAATCCCCGCACGGCCCGGCCGTGCGACCCCACTACCCAGGCGTGACTGTCGACGTACAGCGGCCCAGGCAACCGATGAATCCCGCGCCACGAGACGCGGCCTACGTGTGCAAGGAGCCTTCCATGTCGTTTCGTCCGTCCCTCCGCCTGACCTCCCTGGCCGCCGGCCTGCTGCTGGCGGTCACCGCCACCGCGCAGCCGGTGTTCGACCAGCCCGCCAGCGCCACGTTCAAAGGCACTGTGGTCTCGCGCGGCGAGAACGTTGTTCCCGGCAGCACGGCCGAGGTCATCGGTCGCGGCTTCGTGCCGGGGCAGCAGGTCAGCCTGGTGCGCGGTGACAGCGTGCTCAACGCGCAGCCGCTGGTGGTCGATGCCGATGGCAACTTCAAGACCCAGCTGGCGATTCCCGCCGATGCAGTGCCGGGCACGCACCCGGTGGTCGTCCGCGCCAGCCAGCCGTCGGCGGCTACCGTGCTGAAGCTGCGCGTCTCACCGCAGCTGCCGCTGTCGGGCCAGCAGCAGTTCGCCACCCAGTCCAACAAGCTGGTGCCGGGCCTGTACCAGTCGGCCTACAGCGCTGCCAGCAATGCGGTGTTCGTTACCTCCTCGGTCGGCCGTCCGCCGGTCACCCAGTCGCAGCTGCTGAAGCTGGACCCGAAGACCCTGAAGGTGACCAAGGCGATCACCCCGGCGCAGGTCGCCGGCACCACCAATGGCGCGGTGTACGCGGTCTACGGCGTGGGCGTGGATGACACCAACGGCAACGTCTGGGTGACCAACACCCGCCAGAACTCGATCGCGGTCTATCGCCAGAAGGATCTGTCGCTGGTCCACCAGTTCCCGGTCGACACCGTGCCGCATGCGCGCGACGTCGTTGTGGATGGCACCCACGGCAAGGTGTTCGCCTCGGCCACCGGCGAAGACCACCTGTCGGTGTTCGATGCCAAGACACTGAAGGAACTGCCGTCGATCACCCTGGAGTCGGGCGTCGACGAGGGCAAGTTCACCCCGATGAGCCTGGTGCTGGACGAAAAGGCCGGCAAGCTGTTCACCGTCAGCATCGGCACGCCCGAAGCCGCGGTGATCGACGTCGCCACCGGCGAAGTCGACAAGGTCATCGACCTGGGCAACTCGATCAGCGCTTCGGGCGTTGCCTTCGATGCGCAGCAGAACCGCCTGTACGTGGCCTCGCAGGGCACCGACAACCTGCTGATCGTCGACGTCGCCAGCGGCAAGGTCGTGCACGACGTGCCGGTCGGTGCCGGTGCGCTGAACGTCGCCTTCGATGACAAGAGCGGCCTGGCCTATGTCACCAACCGCGGCGCCGGTACCGTCACCGTCGTTGATCGCGATGGCAAGGTGGTCGGCAACCTCGATGGCGGCACCTTCCCCAACCATGTGCGTGCCGATGGCAAGGGCAGCGCATTCGCGGTGAACAAGTCGCGCGGTGCCGATGATGCCAAGGGCGACCGCATCACCCGCATCACCCTGCGTCAGCCGTAACCCACGTGCCGGGCGAGGGCAGTGCCTTCGCCCGGCCAGCAAGGAGATTCCGCATGAACATCGCTTCCCGCCTGCGCCTGTGTGCGCTTCCGCTGGCCGTTTCGCTGGCACTGGCCGCCTGTGGCGGTACGTCTGCGCCGCCTGCGGCCAACGACGCCGCTGCGCCAGCCGCAGAAGGCGCCACGGCGGCCACCGAATTGCCTGCCGGCTGGCAGCGCGTGGTGGGCACTGATCTGCCGGCCCTGACCGGCCAGGTGCCGGTGCTGCCAGCCAAGGTGCGCTCTGACGATGGCGCCGACGCCGAAGTGACCGACACCAGCCGCATCATCGCCGGCGGTGACGATGTGATTGCCGTGCTGGAGGCGCTGGGCCTGGGCAATCAGGTGTTTGCCGCGCCGACCAATACCACCACGCAGGCCGGCCAGGCCGCGCCGCACCAGTTCCTGTTCAACCGCACCACCGGCGTCGAGGGCGTGGTGAGCCTGCATGGCTCGCTGTTCCTCGGCAACAGCCTGCGCCGCCACACCGTGCTGGCTGGCAAGCTGCGCGAGGTGGGCGAGTCGGCGGTGGTGATCGATGACCTGCAGCCGGCGCCGGACAAGGTCCGCAAGGTCGCGGCCGCCGTGGGCCTGGCCGATGCCGGGCAGACTCTGGCGACGCAGGTGCAGCGTCAGCTGGATGAGGCGGCGGCACTGGGCAAGGGCCTGGCGCATGCGCCGCGCGTGATCCACGTGTCGGCCACCGGTGGCGGTGGCAGTCCGACCGTGGCCGGCGCAGACAGCGCTTCGGCCGAGATGATCGCCCTGGCGGGCGGTGTCAACATCGGCAGCGAGGCCGGGGTCAAGAACTACTCGCAGCTGAGCAATGAAGGCGTGATCGCCGCAGCACCGGAGGTCATCCTGGTGACGGAGCACGACCTGCAGCAGTTCGGCGGCGCCGAAGGCCTGTGGAAGGCCTACCCGACCCTGAAGCAGACGCCGGCCGGCGCGGCCAACCGGGTCTGGGTGATGCCCGATGTGCAGCTGAAGTACACCAGCGTCGGCACCGGCGCGGGCGCTCTGGCCCTGGCCAAGGCTCTGGCGGCGCTGCCGCCGGCATGAGTCCGGCTGATCGGCGCCGCCGTCGCGGGCGGGTGATGCTGTTGGTGGCACTGCTGGCCCTGGTGGGCGCGGTGCTGGCGTCATTCGCGATGGGGCCGCTGCGCCTGCCGCCATTGGACGTTCTGCAGGCCCTGGGGGTGAAACTGGGCCTGGTCGATCCGCAGGCGGTCAGCCGCCGCGACCTCGCCGTGGTGTGGCAGCTGCGCATTCCGCGCGCCCTGCTGGGGGCCATGGTGGGGGCGGCGTTGGCGATGGCCGGTGCGAGCCTGCAGGGATTGTTCGGCAATCCACTGGCCGACCCCGGCATCGTTGGCGTCAGCCAGGGCGCGGCGCTGGGCGCCGTTGCGGCGATCGTCCTGGGGGCGGCAGGCGCAGCGGGCTGGCTGGTGCCGGTGGCTGCATTTGGCGGTGGCGCACTGGCCATCGGCCTGACCTACGCATTGGCGCGCCCGGGGAAGGGCAGTGGCAATGCGACGCTGCTGCTGGTGGGCATTGCAATGGCGGCCTTCTGCTCGGCGCTGATCGGCTTCCTCACCTACATCGCCAGCGAAAGCCAGCTGCAGTCGCTGGTGTTCTGGCAGATGGGCTCGCTGGCGCAGGCCAACTGGGCGGACGTGGCCGCCGTGGTGCCGCTGTTCGCCATCGGCGTGTTCGCGCTGCTGCGTTTGGCCACGCCGCTGGACATGCTGGCGCTGGGTGAGCGCCAGGCGCAGCACCTGGGCCTGGATGTCGCGCGTACGCGGCGCATGCTGGTGGCCTTCAGTGCGTTGCTGGTGGGCGCAGCGGTGGCGTTTGCCGGCTCGATCAGTTTCGTCGGCCTGGTGGTGCCGCACGTGGCGCGGCTGCTGGTTGGCCCGGGCCATCGCTGGCTGCTGCCGGTATCGGGCGTGCTCGGTGCGCTGTTGATCGTCATCGCCGATACCGCTGCGCGCACGCTGGATCCGCCGGCAGAGATCCCGCTGGGCCTGTTCTCGGCCGCGCTGGGCGCGCCGTTCTTCCTGTGG
>DOKO01000145.1 GCA_003510825.1 Stenotrophomonas sp. | reverse complement strand
CTACGGTGCGCGCAGAGGCACGCTGCGTATTCCCCAGAACGTTCCCCACACCGGGCAGTTCCCATGAAGCGCACCCAGGCGACACCCACCACGTCCACCGATACGGAGCCGCCCGATCTGTTCGGCGCCCTGCGCCAGATGCTGCTGCGTCATCGCGATGGCCTGCTCGTGGTCCACGACACGGATCAACACTTCTACGCCAACTGCCGCACGCCGGGCGCCAACGGCAAGGCGCAGTTCTTCGGCGCGGTGAAGGTGTCCGGGCGCAAGCACGCCTTCCACCTGATGCCCATCTATGACCATCCCGAACTGCTGGCAGGCATCAGTCCTGCGCTGAAGCAGCGCATGCAGGGCAAGTCCTGCTTCAACTTCGACTGCTGGGACGAGCCACTGCTGCAGGAGCTGCAGGCGCTGGTGGACCAGGGCGCCGCCCGCTACGCGGCCGAAGGCAGGCTCTGAGGCCTGCGCGCGCATCCATCCGGCAACGCGACGCCGCCGGATGGACGCGCCACCATCAGAAATCAATGGTCGCTGACAGCGTATAGGTCCGCGGTGCACCCAGCGCCAGGCTGGACAGCAGTGGCTGGCCCCAGTAAGCGGTGTTGGTCAGGTTGTTGACCGTGCCGCGCAGTGTCAGTGGACGGCCTGAGAGCCGGGTGCTGTAGCGCGCACCCAGGTCATACACGGTGTGCCCGGCCACCCACTGCGTGTTGTCGGCGCTGATGAACTGCCGGGACATGGACGTGATGCCCGTATTGATGCTGACACCTTCCAGCATCGGCAGATCCCATTCGGCGCCCACCTTGCCCTGCACCTTCGGCAGGCCGGTGGCCAGCTTCCCTTCGTTGATGCCGCTCTGGGTGCGGGTGAGCTTGGGCTGCACATAGGCCACGCCGCCCATCAGCCGCACACCTTCCAGCGGCGAGCCAAAGAAGCTCCAGTCCGCGCCGCGGTTGCGCTGCTCACCGCCAAACGAATAGATGTTCGAGACGGGGTCGGTGTAGCCATTGGGTCGCTTGATCTCAAACAGGCTGAAGGAATGCGCGAAGCGCCCCGCGTCCAGCTTCAGGCCCAGCTCTTTCTGACGGGTCTTGAAGGGCGGAAACACCTCACCGGCATTGGCCGCGGTGGTGGGGGCGGTCGCACCCTGGCTGAGGCCCTCGATGCTGTTGGCATACACCGATACCGTGCGGCCCAGCTTGAACAGCACCGCGGCGGCAGGGGTCGTGGCGCTCTGCTTGTAGCGCGAAGACAGTGCACCGGTGTTGATGTCGAACGCATCACTCTGCACCTGCTGGCGGCGTACACCCAGGGTCACCTGCAGGCGA
This sequence comes from Stenotrophomonas sp., assembly GCA_003510825.1. GTDB lineage: Bacteria > Pseudomonadota > Gammaproteobacteria > Xanthomonadales > Xanthomonadaceae > Stenotrophomonas. The sequence goes on along the minus strand of DOKO01000145.1, from coordinate 16,720 downwards.
TCCCCGGCAAACCCCATCGTGTCGGCCACGCCCACGCTGCGCAGCTTCACCTCGGTATGCATGATGTGCGGGGTGATGAACGCCGGCGCCTCGTTCCAGGTCGGTGCGTAGAGATTGGTCACCCAGCTGGCCTCGGGCACGCTGCGGCGGCCGTAGTCATCCTGCTTGTGCTGGTAGGCGGTCGCGTTGGCGGCCAGCTGGTGGCTGACCGGGCCGGTCTGGAAGCTGCCACGCACGCCCACATCAGCCGATTGCTTGCGGGTGTGGAAGGCCAGCTGGGCCACGGTGGTGCGGAAGTCACCGGCGTCGTTGAGCACCAGGGCACTGATGGCGCCGTTGTAGCTGTAGTTCGTCTCGCTGGCACCGAAGGCGGCATAGCCCATCAGGTGATCATTGAAGTCGAACTCACCGCGCGCGATCGCGCCTTTGTCACGGCTCTCCACCCTGCCCCACACCGGGTTGATCAACACATCGGCACGCGGCGGCTTCGGAACGGCCACGCCCACATCCAGGCTGACGCCACGGGTCGGGCCGTGGATGAGATCCTTGGCGCTGTAGACATCCAGCGATGCACGGCTGCGCTCGCCGCGCCAGTCCAGGGCCAGTGAACCCAGCTGGTAGGCCTTGTCCTGGTGGCGGATGGCACCCTCGCCGTCACGATAGACACCGTTGAAACGCACGCCCCACTGCCTGCTGCTGCCGAAGCGGCGGCCCACATCCACGTGGCCACCAAACTGGGCGTCCGAACCATGGTCCACGCTCACCCGGGTCAGCGGCGCATCGGCGGCGCGCTTGGGGATCAGGTTGATGGTGCCGCCCACCGAACCGCCCGGTGGCATGCCGTTGAGCAGCGCCGACGGCCCCTTCAGCACGTCGATGCGCTCGAACATCTCCGGCGAGGTGCGATAGAACGGCGCCATCCCGAACATCCCGTCCACGGTCATGTCCGTCGTGCTGGAGGCAAAACCACGGATCGAATAGTTCTCGCTCCATGCGCCCGAGGCGTTGTTGGTGAACACCGTCGGATCTGCAGCGGCGATGACCGAGGTGATGTCACGCGCTTGGCGATCGGCGATGTAGGCCTCGGTGTAACTGATGGTATTGAACGGCGTATCCATGAAATCGCGGTTGCCGAGCAGCCCCATGCGACCGCCGGCCGCGACCTGGCCGCCGGCATAGGGATCGGTGACGGCCTTGGTCTCGCGGACGTTGACCGAATCCAGGGTGGAGACCTCGGCCGAACGGTCGTTGGCCGACGCAATGGCCTGGGCCAGCGCCGAAGGCACGGGAAGGACGAGCAGGCCGCCAAGGGCGAACAGCAGCGGAGTGGCGGCACCCCTGCGCAGGCAGGACAAGGGAGCAAGGCAACGGACATCGGACGTCATCGGTGTTCCTGGGCATGACGAGGCCTGCGCCGTGGCGCGGAGCCCGACGATCGAGGGAGTGCTGACGCAGGCGGAGGTTGTTGGCTGGGCCGATGCCTGGCTGGGAGCGGGTGGACGCGATTGCTACGATCACGCCCTGGCGCAGGCGATGTGCCGCGCGATGAGATTAATTATCATTGCCATAAAATAAATGGTCAAGCCAACCGGCAAGGTCGCCGCGCGGCCGCGCCCGCAACAATGGAAGGTCGATGAAGGACAGCGAACAGGCCCCCGCACGCGGGCGCCCGAAGAAACTCAGCCAGGCACGCATCGTCGAAGCCGGGATGGCCATGGGCCTGCGTGACTTGACCTTTGTCGGCCTGGCTGCGGCACTGGGGGTCACCCACATGACCCTCTACAACCACATCTCCAATCTTGAGGCACTGAAAGGTGCCGTGGCCGAGGCCATTTTCGACAGTTGGCAGATGCCGCCGGTGGATGCGGCCAACGGGCAGGCCCTGCCCGACTATCTGATCGTCTTCATCGCCTCGCTGCGTGACCTTGTCATCGCCAACCCCGGCCTTACGCCTTACCTGCTGCGGCGTTCGCTGGCCTCGCCATCGATGAGCGGGCGCATCGCCGAGCATCAGGCGTCTGTTGCCGCCGCCTATGGCCTGCCGGCACAGGAGGCACGCTGGCTGCTGTCGACCGTGGCATTCCATTGCGTCGCGGTTGCCGAGACGCTGTACGCCAGCACGCGGGAAGACGGGGTGTCAGACGGTGAGCGCGCGCGTGATGCCGACGAAGTGGGCCGCGAATTCGCCCAGGGCATGCATGCCCTGGTGTTGGGCGCGCTGCAGGTCGTGCGTGGCGAAGTGGATCTGCAGTCCCTTTCGCTGCCGCCGCCTGCGGCAACGCTGGCCTAGCGTTCCCGGCAGCGCAGCCACCCACCCGACGGCGAGGCCACCTGTTCCCAGCCATTGGCCAGCCGCCGGAAAGCCTGGCCACCAATGCAGGCGGTGCCGGTCTGCTTGGCTTCGGCCGAACCCAGCGCAGGCAGCGCGCTCACCTCGGCGGAGGGGCCGGGACGACCGGCCTGGCGGGCTTCGTTCTGCAGCGTATTGGCCTCGACCCCATCGCAGTACGCCTTGGCGGTGGGATGCGGATGCTTTGGCCACGTGTACTGCGCGCAGTTGAAGGGCGTGGTGCTCTTCGCCATTGAATTGTGCGCCGGTAGTGGCGCGGCCGGCAGCGGTTTGCGCGCGGGGCCGGTCGCGGAGCGGATCTGCTGCGCGGCGGCCGGAAGTCCGGCGACCAGCAGCCACGCCAGCAACAGGGGGCGAACATCCATGAGCTGTCCTCGTTCCTTGAGTCTGCAAAGCGGTGGCGCAAGCGTGTGACGCGTCACGCTTCCTGTGGGTCAACGCGCTGATTCTGCCGCAGATCACCTGGCGGCCGATACAGGCCCGCGCGCCTGCCATGCGCACGTTTCACCCTGCGGTCTGCGATCTGACACACGCAGGACGCTTGCGCCGGGTCACAACTCCGGACATCCAGCGTTGACCTGAAAGCGACACGCGCTGACGCTTACGACACCGCGCGCCACCTCGATGGCCAGGGAGCGCGGTCGAGCTCCTCCTGCATGACCGGCACCTGCCGGGTTCCAACCGCAGTCCTCACCCACCCACATGCGCAGTGCCTCCGCATGGCGAACGCTTTCGCCGTGAGGGCGTCCTGCGTCCTGGAAAAACCTGACGGAGACACTGCAATGCGCCTTGCCACGTTCCTGTTCGCCCTGGTCCTCAGCACCTTTGCCGGCGCCGCCCACGCGGAAACGGTCACCCTCAACAAGGGCGGCTTCGTGCTGACCTACGACTGCAGCATCCACAGCGCCACCCGTTACGAATACACCCTGCTGGCCGATACCGGCACCGCCAAGCGCCCATCCAGCTTCTACAAGGACACGGACCTGCCAACCGGCTGCCTGGGCCAGAACAGCACCGCGTCGTATGCCAGCATCCACGCCGGCTATGACCGCGGGCACCTGGTCACCTCCAACCACATGGACTACGACACCACCTACATCCGCCGCGCCAACTTCATGACCAACATCGTCCCGCAGGTGTCCAGCTTCAACCAGGGCATCTGGGTGAAGGCCGAGAACGTGGCCGAGTGCTACCGCGACATCGCGCCGGTGGACGTCTATGGCGGCGTGGTCTACGGCGATGCCGCCAACGATTACTTCCTGGCCAGCCACGGCATCCCGACGCCGGAGTTCTTCTGGAAGACGATCATCACCCGCGACCCGCAGACCGGTACCGCCAAGGCGATCAGCTGGATCATTCCCAACGAGGCCAACCTGGGCAGCCTGGACAACTACCTGGTGACCATCGCCGACCTGGAAGAGCTGCTCGGCGCCAGCTACGTGGCGATCAACGCACCGGCGTCGCTGAAGAACATGCTCCCCGCCACCACCTGGCCGCAGCCTGCCGGTTGCGACCTGGGCTGAGGCCCGCACCCTGCCCCGGCCATGCGCCGGGGTACGGGCCGGGGTACGGGCCGGATGCGGCGGTGGTTCATCCATTGGACGCGGGCGTGCTCTAGCATGAGCGACGACCTTTGACTGCCCAGGATCATCATGACGGATCATTCTTCTGCCGCATTCACTGAAACCGAACGCCAGCACGCGCTGGATGCGCTGCACGTGGTCGGCAGCCTGCCGGAGCCCGCCTACGATGACATCGTGAAGGTGGCGGCCGCCGTCTGCGGTACGCCGATGGCCCTGGTGACCCTGATTGATCGTGATCGCCAGTGGTTCAAGGCCCGCATCGGCGTGGATGGCAGCGAAACCGACCGCGACGTGGCAGTGTGCGACCATGCGATCCGCCAGCCCGAGCAGCTGCTGGAAGTGGGCGACCTGAAGCAGGACAGCCGCTTCGCCGACAACCCGGTGTTGAACGAGATGGGCGCGCGCTTCTACGCGGGCATGCCGCTGGTCACCCGCGAAGGCGCGGCGGTCGGCAGCGTCTGCGTGGTCGACCTGACCCCGCGCTCGCTCAGCCAGGAGCAGCGGGAGGCCCTGCAGGCCCTGGCCCGGCTGACCATGAACCTGATGGAAGCGCGCAGCCGCGAGCGCGAGCAGGAAGTGGCGACCATCCTCGAACAGAGCCCGCTGGTGGAAGCCGCGCACGCCACCACCGGCACTGCCTGCACCGTGGTCATCCTCGAGCTGCAGGACCTGGCCGGCCTGGCCGAACAGATGGGCGAGCGCAGCCTGGAACGCCAGCTGCAGCAGCTGGACGTGGCGCTGGAGCAGTGCCTGGATGCCGGGCGCGGCGACAGCATCAACCGGGTCACCGGCAGCGGCGAGTTCATCGCGGTGCTGGGCAGCGACCAGGCCACCGCGACCCTGGCCGCCCTGCAGGCCGTGGCCGACGATGCCTCCGCGCGACTGCCGCGGCCGCTGCTGCTGGGCGCCGCTGGCGGGACCGGCGAGGAGAGCACCAGTGCGGTGTTCCTGCGTGCCGACCGTGAGCTGAGCGCGCGCAAGGACGAGCAGCGCTGAGCCTGCGTCAGGCAGGCTCGATTCAATCGAAGTAGAGCATCATGGCCGGCCCGCTGCATCCAGCGGGTACCGGCTCCAGCACAATGCCGGGCAAGGCCTCCATGTTGCCGCCGCCAAAGGTATGCGGCTCGCCGAAGGCCACGCGCGTGCCAGTGAGGGTATTGCGCACCCCCACGGGCGCGCCACGCAGCGTGTCCAGTTCGAAGTACGCAGGCCACAGCGCCAGTGGTCGATGATCGCGCGCACCGACGAAATACACGCACTTGCCGCGCGGCGCGATCGTGCCTGTCGCTGCAGCCGTCAACAGGATGGAAGACGCCGCCGGGGCCAGCTTCACCAGCCGCAGCTGCGACGAAGGGTGGCGATCACCGCCCCCTGCCGTGCTGCAACCAGCCACGGCGGACAGCAGCATCAGCGCAAGGCTGTTGCGGAGTCTCCGTGCCTGGGTCATCGAGCCCATCTGCCCTCCTGGCTGACGTCGTTGACCGGAGCTTACCCTGCCGCGAACGTGCAGTCTGCGCTGGCGGCGAGGCTGACGAAGGTCCCGCGCAGCGTGGCGTTGTGGTGCTCGACGATGGTCTGCGCCGCCAGCACGGGCGAGTCGGTGGTGGTATGCGCGTCTGCCACCAGCACGGCAGAAATGCCGAGATCACGCGCAGCGCGGCAGGTGGTATCCACGCAGTAGTCCGTCTTCATGCCGACGATGACCAGCTCCTCGACGCCGGCCGCCGCCAGCCGCTCGGCCAGGCCGGTCTCGAAGAAACAGTTGGGCCGCGTCTTCTCGATCACGGTGTCTCGCGCGGGATCGATGGCGAGGTCGGCGAGCAGCTGCGACAGCGGACTGTCGCTGGCCAGCGGCGAGCCTGCGGGGCCGACATGGCGTGCGGCAAACACCGGGGCACCGGCGGCGTGCGCGCGGTCGATCAGCGCATTGATATTGGCCAGCACGTCGTCAGCGCGGTACGGGCGGTGCGCGCCGTTGAACAGGCCGTGCTGCATGTCGATGACCAACAGGCCGCGGCGGGGAATTCGGGAAGGGCTCATGAGGTTTCTCCTGTGGGGTGGGCACGGACGGAGAAACAGAAGACCCCGTCCATGACTGGCGGGGTCCTGAGGGGTGGCGCTACATCACGTCACGTAACCACCTCACGACCTGCCAGCGGCAGTCGTGGTGGTAGTGGTGACGGTGGCGGCGCGGAGGACCATGCATCCGATGCTGCGTCACCGCGTTGTCGTGGTCAAGCCTTTACGCCGGCGACAGCGCCTGCAGTGCATCGAACACCGGAGTTTCGCCCTCGGTGAGTTCGATGATGCAGCGGCGCAGCGGCGGGTGTTCGATCAATGCCAGCAGCGTGGCGGCGACGTCGGCGCGGGCGATGTTGCCGTAGGGAATGGCCAGGCCGGCACGCACCCGGCCGGTGCCAGGTTCGTCGGTGAGCGTGCCCGGGCGCAGGATCACCCAGTCCAGCGGGCTTTCGGCCAGATGCACGTCGGCACGCTTCTTCACCACCATGTAGTTCTCGAACGTATCCGACAGCTGCTTGCCGCGCCCGGCCTCCGGGAAGGCCGACACCAGCAGGAAGCGCGGCACGGCCGCTGCCTGTGCCGCGGCGACGGCCAGTTCCAGCCCGCGCCCATCAATGGCGTCGGTCATCGACGCGCCGCCCTTGCCGCCGGCACCGGCCGAGAACACCACCACGTCGCAGCCTTTCATCAACGCCGCCAGCGCGGCGACATCGAGCTGCAGCAGATCGCCCTGCACCGGGCGTGCGCCGAGGGCGGTGAGTTCAGCGGCCTGGTCCTGACCGCGATGCAGGGCCAGTACGCGATGGCCACGTGCGCTGGCCTGCTCGACGAGGGAACGGCCGACCTTGCCGGCTGCGCCGACGATGAAAACCTGGCTCATGCTGGATCCTGTGAAGGGAACGGTATTCAGTCTGACCCGCCCAAGTCGAACACAGCGTGATCGGCCGCAATGGGTCCTGGTAGCGGCCAACCTTGGTTGGCGCCCTGGCTCTGCTGCCCACCAAGGTGGGCATCTGCCAAAGCTTGATCTTCGCGCCGTGCACACGGCAGCCAGCCGCTGGCTTGATGCGGGGAAGCGGACACTGGGCCCACGATGACTCAACGAGCACGACCTGCGCATGCAGAAGTACGGAAATGAACAGACGCAGGAGCATTGCCTGCTGCTGGTGGAAGACCAGCTCGACCTGGCCGAACTGGTTGAGGATGCACTGGCCAGCGACGGAAATACCATCACGCACGCGGAAAGCGTATTCGAGGCACTCAGTCTGCTGCGAAACGAGCAGTTCGACGCCGCCATCCTCGATATCGAGCTCGGCGACGGCGTGGTGTTCCCGGTCGCTGACCGGCTGGCAGAGCTGGGCGTGCCCTTCCTGTTTGCCTCCGCCGTCTACGACCAGGTCGTGCCGGCCCGGCACCAGAAGGCACGCTTCGTCGCCAAGCCCTTCCACATCCCGCAGCTGCAGGAGGCAGTGAACCAGACGCTCGCCCAGAGCCGTGCCGGACAACCGTTACAGCGCTGATACCGCACCTGCTGCAAGGAACTCCTTCGATGAGCAAGCTACCGTTCAACCCCACGGGCGACGCCAGCGACCAGGACAAGGCGCATACGCCTGACAATGTCCGAACCGACCAGAGCTGGAAGAAAGGCAAGGACATGCCGGAACAGGATGAAACGGCACATCCGGAAGATTACGAGCGACCCGAGGTCGATCCGACGGGAGGTAGTCGGGGCTCCAAACGCTGAGCGGCTTCGCTTCCTACTTCAAAGTGCGTCGAACCAACTCGCGTAGGGCGTATTCTTCACCAGATAGCGGTTGTAGTCCTTGCCGCCATCTGTCCACCAAGCCGGGCCGCGCTCGCCAAGGCCTCGTTTAGCCGCATCCACCGCGCGGCGTGCATTCCGCAGCGCCGTCGCCTCCCCAGTCCTCATTGCCGCCTGCACCGCGCGCCGCGCGTCCATGAGAGCCGCCACCCACCGCGCACGCTCGGTGGCGGTGAGATTCGGGTTGGTCGCGCGCCAGAGCCGGCCGCGCACCACGATGTAGCGCTTGTCAGGGGTCAGTGGAGCACCGCTCGCAGCATCGCCTGTCACGGGGTCAGCACGATCTTCCGGCAGTCATCGTCTTTGGCATCGAACATCGCATAGCCCTGCGCTGCCTCGGCCAGACTCATCCGATGCGAAATGATGTTGCCGGGGTCCAGTTTGCCCTCCAGGATGGCGGTCAGCAGCTCAGGCATGAGGCCCTGCACGTGGGTCTGCCCCATCTTGAAGGTTAGGCCCTTGTCGAATGCATCCCCCAGAAGGAAGCCGTGGATGAAGCCGGCATACACACCAGGAATGCTGACCACCCCACCGCGGCGCGCGGCAGCGATGCACTGCCGGATCGCCACGCCGCTGCTGCCTTCGAGCTTGACTGCGGTCAACGCAGTTTCAAGCGAACTGCCCTCCGCCTCAAACCCGACCGCCTCGATGCAGGCATCCACGCCTCGCCCGCTGGTCTGGCTGACGATGTAGTCGGCCGGATCGTCCACCTTGCCGAAATCGATGGGCGTGATGCCATAGGTGCGTTGCGCGAAGTCCAGCCGATACGGCAGATGATCGACCATGAAGATGGTTTCCGCACCCAGCAGGCGGCAGCAGGCAGCGCTCATCAGCCCCACCGGGCCTGCACCGAAGATGGCTACCGTCGAGCCCGCCTTCACCCCGGCGTTGAGTGCGGCCTGGTAGCCGGTCGGCAGGATATCGGACAGGAACAGCACCTGCTCATCTGCCACGCCGTCGGGGATCCGCAGCGGACCGACGTTGGCCTTGGGCACCCGCACGAATTCCGCCTGGCCGCCAGCGACCCCGCCATACAGGTGGCTGTAGCCAAACAATGCGGCCGGCGGCATCAATCCCTTCGCGTTGAGCGCCGCGCCTTTGCCGGGATTGGTGGTCTCGCACGCGGCATACTCCGCCAGCTGGCAGTGGAAGCATTCCCCACAGGCAATCACGAACGGGATGACCACACGGTCACCGGGGCGCACCTGGGTCACGCCCCGGCCAACCTCTTCCACGATCCCCATGAACTCGTGGCCAAAGCACATCGCCGGTGTGCAGGTCCGGTATCTTGCCACGGTACAGGTGCAGGTCCGAGCCACAGATGGCGGTGGCGGTAACGCGCAGGATGAGATCATCCTCGGCGGCGAGCACCGGATCGGGCACGGTCTCAACGCGGACATCTTTGCGGCCGTGATAGGTCAGCGCCTGCATCGTCGTTCTCCTGCCGTTGGGGACTGCAGGGTTGCATGGGCACGGCTGTGCCGGCGGTGACCTTGCCGTGTGCAGCACGTGGATTCCGCTGCTGCAGCTTCAGCGGTCTTCGGCATCCACGGTGATCTCTCCCGAGGTTTCCAGCATGGCCAGTTCGATCTGGTGATGGCCATCGCAGCCTGCCTTGCGCATGGCCACGTCCAGGTCCTCCGGCGCAACATTGCAGCGGCGCAACTGCTCCCAGTACACCTTGCCGTTGCGCACCAGCACCACCGGCGCGCCCTCCACCCAACGGTGCAGCCGACGATTGCGCGCGGTCACGAAACCGACCAGCCAGTTCAGACCCAGCAGCGTGGCCGCAAGGATCAGTCCGCCAAGCAGCGAGGTGTCCTCACCGATCAGAGAGTTCTGCACCGCCGTGCCCAGAAGGACGATCACTAGCATGTCGAACGGTGCGGACTGCCCGATCGATCGCTTGCCACTGAGGCGCGTCAACAGCAGCACCACCACGTAAACGGCGGTGGCCCGCAGTACGAACTCGAACCACGGCATGCCCAGCTCGAACAGATCGGTCACGGTCTTCTCCCTGCATGGCCTGCCCGGAGGGATACAGAACAGGTCGTCCACGCTGCGTGACTCCGTCTGCGCGGCCTGCTACAGCGGGTGCAGGGCCCATTGGCCCAACGACAGCCCCTTGCGAAGAATGCGGTACGCGTCGCGGTCGAACACCGGATCACTCCGACGCACGCGTCGGGCAGCGGCCAAGGTCTTTGCGCTGCCGTGATAGAACCATCCATCAACGACGTGGAACTGCCGCATCGCTTCGCCGCGTTCCTCGATGGCCACCGGGCCTGCATAGGGCCATTCAGCAATCTCCAGCAACATGAGCGCATCAGTCAGCCGCTGCTGATGCTCGGCAAGGGTCTCGCCACCGCAGCAGGCGCCGGCGCACTGGCGCAGCATCGAGCGGAAGCACGGGCGTCCAGAGGGAAGCCGCTCCAGGCCCAGCAGCGAATAGCAGAGGCGGTTCTCGTCCGCCACGCGGCGCAGTGACTCACGCGCGGCGCGGGCACTCGAATAGATGCCGTACAACATCGGCGTGGTCGTCAGATCCACCTCTGACGAGTTCACCACACTGATCTCGCCCCGATACAGGCGCAGGCTGAACTGACGCGGCAACCGCCGCAGCAGGCGGTTGTACAGCGGGCGCTGTTCTTTCACCATCGCGGCCTCCAGCAGCTGCGCACCCAGATCCCCGGCCATCGGCAGATGGCTGATGCGCTCGGACTGGCGCAGCATCGCAGCTTCCTCGGCCGTCCGCAGATGGTCCATCACCCGCGTCCGCAGGTTGATGCTCTTACCGATGTAGAGCGGCAGGCCGCCCTCGCGGCCATGGAACGTGTAGACGCCCGGTTGTGCAGGGAGCGCCTGCGCCTGCTCGCGCAGATGCTCGGGAAACACATACCCGGCAGCGCGGGCGGAACGTCGCGCGGCCTGCGCGTTGGAAGGCATGGAGGGCGGCAGTCAGGTGCAGTGGAACCAGCGCTGCATGATAGGCAAGCGCCGCCACGCGGCCAACGCACATCCGCTCATGCCACTGAATGCTTCACGATGCCGCCGCCGGCAGCCCGGCTTTGCCTGTGCCACACCTTCAACTGGCCATGGCCAATAGCGGAAGCCGTCCAGCCTCGAACGTAGCCAGGCTTGCCAGATGATCGGCAAAGCCACCAACGGCGCGGCCTGACAACCGGCCGCTGGTGGTGACCACAGCCGCGCTGGCCCAACGGATCGACGCGCCTGCCGCCTCCAATCGACGCACCAGGTCCACGTCTTCGGAGCATCGCTGCGCCGCAAATCCGCCCGCCTGCCGGTAGGCAGCGGCCGAGAACCCGAGGTTGGCCCCGTGCACGCGACCATGCCCCTCGCCCCAGCGCTCACTGCGCTGGAAGCAGCTGCGCAGCCACGCCTGCTGCGGCACCAGCTCGCCCAGATCGACGACGCCACAGAACACGTCGGCGCCTGCGGAGCGCTGTGCCACCAGCCAATCGGCTGGGACCTCGCTGTCTGCATCGGTGCTGGCCAGCCATGCGGCACCGCGCTCAAGCAGCACGCCCGCTGCGGCCGCGCGTGCAGCGCCGACGCACCGTGCCTGCAGGCTGAGGGTCTCCACTGCCATCCGCGCACAGACCTCGGCGCTGCCATCCGTGCAGGCATCCAGCGCAACGATGATCTGCACCGGCTCGCCAGCCAGCCCCGGATGCGCTGCAGCGATGGCCAGCGAGCGCAGGCATGCCGCCAGGTGCTCGGCCTCGTTATGCGCCGGCACCAGCACGCCGATCATCTCAGGCCCTCGTTGCTCGCCAGGGACAGCGGCCTGCGCGTCCAGCCCTGCAGTATGAAATCGCTGTCGCGGTAGCAGAACGCCTCCTGCAGGCCATGCCCGAGCCGCTCGTGCACCAGCGCGCTGCGGCTGGCCCGGCCCGGGAACGACGGCAGCCAATGGCAGGCAACCAGCAGGCCGTCGTCCTTCATCGCCGCATGCAGCCCATCGCGCAGTTCGACCAGCGCTTCCGGGCCCAGGTAGTAGCCCATCTCGCCACACACGATCAGATCGAAGCGACCGGCCGGCCACTGCTGTGGGTGCTGCGCGCAATGCACCTGCACATGTGGCAGATGGGCCAGCCCACGACGCGCCTGGAAGGCGGCGCGCGGACTGATGTCGGTGGCCAGCAGTCGCTCACAGCGGCTGGCCAGGCGCTCGGTGAGCACTCCGTTGGAGCAGCCCAGTTCCCAGCCGCGCTGGAAGGTGGACTGGGTCAGACTGGCCATCAGCAGGTCGCGTTTGCGCTCTTCGTACCAGCGGGTGCGGTAGCCGAACGGATCATCGTTGGCATGCAGCTCATCGAAGTAAGGCTGGGCGCTCATGCGAAGTAAACCTCGTGGTTTCTATAGAAGCGGGTGAGTACGTGAGCCGGCAGGATGGGCTCGGCGTGCAGCCGGGAGACATCGCCGGTCTGGGTGCGGAACTGTGCGATCGCTTCGCGCTTGTGCGCGGCGACAGCGGAGATGTCGAGCAGTCGCGGCTGTTCCCACGCCATGTGGGCGCAACCGGGATCCAGCCAGTGCCAGCCCCAGACGGGGTATTCAAGACGTCTGCAGCCGACCGCCCGGGCCGCACGCCAGGCGGCGCGGCCGGCCGCTTCGTGATCGGGATGGCCATCGAAGCGCCACGGTGCCAGCACCAGGTCGTCTTCGCGCAGGGTCTGCCACAGCCAGTCTTCGAGGCCGGCTTCGTGGTCGGTGACGCCCCCATCGGCAATGCCAAGATGGACAATGGCGCCGGCATCAATAGACAGCGCGCCAAGCGCATCGCGCAGCTCTTCACGGCGTGCCTGGCGCAGGCGCTGCGGCGTCCACCAGCGCTCGCCCGGGTAGCAGGCCTCACCGTCGGTCACCGCAACGACCTGTACTTCCAGGCCGATGCCTGCGGTCGCACACAGCAGCCCGCCACACGCCAGCACCTCGTCATCCGGGTGCGGCGCGACCACTACGAGCCGACGCACGCCTGCACACAGTTCCGCAAGCGCGGTTTCAGGCTGCTGCCAGAGCCAGTCGCAGTGCTCCCACGCACGCTCGTCCGAGCCTTGGCCGTGGATGGTGGCTACAGCGACCATGGCATCACCTGTCGGGCGCACTGCTCACCCAGCCATTGCCAATCCTTGTCGGCGTGACTCTGGCGCATGAACACCGTCAGATCCGCCCAGCGCCGTGCATGGGCATCTTCCATGCACATCGGTGCTGGCCCAAGCGCGCGGCCGGCGAGATCAAGCACCTGCGTGGCGGCGCGCTCGACGACGCTGCGCACGCGTACCACCTGCACGCGGTGTGTCAGCTGCGGTGCCGCGTCGATGGCCATGGCCAGCTCGCGCAGCAGCGCCGCTGCCGGTGCCAGTGCCAGATCGGCCTTGCCCAGCAACCGCGCGCGCAGGCCCTCGCCGCAGCCGTGCTGCATCCGCTCGGCCAGCGCTGTCGCCGCACCGAACCATACTGCCGCGATGCCGGCGCCACCGTGCCAGAAGCCCGGTCGCTCCAGATAGCCATTGCTCGGCCCCACCGCTTCGGCCTCCGCGCCATCAAAGCGCACGGTGGTGGACGGCACCCCGGCCATGCCAGCGGCCGGCCACGGCTCGCCATCCAAGCAGTGCCACTGCGATGCGTCCACCTTGTAAAGCTGCACGCCCGCCTCGCTGCGCACGGTCACCAGCGCGGTGTCGACCAGATTGCTTCCCGAGCACCACGGCTTGTCGCCGCGCAGCCGGCCGTCGTGCTCCGCGCGCAACGTGCAGGCCGGACCCTCTGCTGCCCATACCGCCAGCAGTTGCTCTGCAGGTACGGGTACGCGAAGTTCGTGCAGGATCGCGATCGCATCGTGATGGGCTTCAAGCACCTTGGCCAGGCACAGGTCTTCATGACCCAGCGCTGCCAGTGCACGCCAGCGTTCAAGGGTTCGGCCCTGGCCCGGAAGCGGAAGATCAGGCACCTGCAACAGGCGCTGCCTGGCAAGGTTGGACAACGGGGGAGGCAGGACGGGAGCAAGCATTTCGTGGACGTCGCAGGGGACAGATCTGGAACGTAGGCCTTCCCCGGTCACGTTGCTGTCTTGCCGATGTATCCGCTGGATGATTGCCATGGATGTGCATCGTCACGGCCGCTGCCCAACGTCACGATGAAGCATTCAGATGCTGATGGTGATCCAGGTCGGCGCGTGATCGCTGGCCTTGTCCTGCAGGCGCACCCAGCGATCGACCCCGGCATCCTTCAGCCGCGATGCAAGCGCCGGATTGATCAGCAGGTGATCGATGCGCAGCCCGCGGTCGCGCTCGGCATGCTGGCGGAAGTAATCCCAGAACGTGTAGATGATCTGCTCGCCGTGCACCTTACGCAGCGCATCTGTCCAGCCCTGCGCCAGCAATCGCTCGAACGCATCGCGGACATCGGGCTGGAACAGCGCGTCACGTTTCCACGCCTTGGGGTCATACACATCCAGCTCAGTGGGGATGACATTGAAGTCGCCCATCAGCACCGCCGGGTGTGGAAGATCGACCAGCGAGCGGGCATGGTCCAGCAGGCGCTGCATCCAGCGCAGCTTGTAATCGAATTTTGGGCCGGGCTGCGGGTTGCCGTTGGGCAGGTACAGTGCGCCCACGACGATGCCATGCACGGCCGCTTCCAGGTAACGGCTCTGGCTGTCTTCGGGAGCGCCCGGCAGCCGGCGACGGCTTTCGATCGGCATCGCATCGCGCGCGAGCACCGCGACACCATTCCAGCGCGCTTCGCCGCACCAGATCGCGCCATAACCCGCCTGCTCCAGCGCCGCTACCGGAAACGCTGCATCCGTGGCCTTCAGCTCCTGCAGGGCGACCACATCCGGTGCTTCACGGTCCAGCCATGCCAGCAGCTGCGGCAGCCGGGTGCCGATCCCGTTGACGTTGAAGGTGGCGATGCGCAGCGTTGTCCGACGTGGCATGGCGGAGGCCCCGGATGGCCCGATGCACGATTCAAGGGTGGCCAGTATCCGCGCGGACAGATGCACGCGCGGTGCACGGCCATTCACCCCCTTGTCAGCGCCCTGCGCGGTAATCCATCGCCTGAAGATCCTGCAGCAGCGTCGGGCCGCCCGGCTGCCAGCCAAGGCGTTGCCGGGTCAGCGCGCTCGATGCGGGCAGGTCCATCCCCGCGAACAGTGCGAACCAGCCAAACATCGCAGCCGCTTCTTCCGGCGTGATGCTGCGCACTGGCACGTCCAGCCCTGCCGCCACCACCTCGGCGATACGACGCGCACTGATGCCGTCCTCGGCCACGGCGTGGTAACGCTCACCGGCGCCTCCGTGCTCCAGCGCCAGGCAGTACGCACGGGCGACGTCGTCCACATGCGCCGCCGACCAGCGGTTTGCACCTTCGCCCACATAGGCGGCCACGCCCTGCTGCCGGGAAATCTCGATGAAATAGCTGATCAGCCCTTGGCGGACGGCATCGTGCACCTGCGGCAGGCGCATCACCCGCACGTCCACACCAGCCTCCAGCAGCCTGTTGCCTGCGCGTTCGGAGGCGATGCGCGAGTTGCCGTGGCCGGGATTGAACACCGTCTCCAACGCCGGCTGCCCGGGCTCTACTTCACCCATGCCGACGCCGGAGGTGATCAACAACGGTCGCGCCGAACCCTTCAGCACCTCGCCCATTGCGCCGATCACCGCGGCATCCTGCTCGCAGTTGGCCGCAAAGCGACTGAAATCGTGGTCGAAGGCGGTGTGGATCACCGCATCGGCCGCCTCGGCACCGGCGCGCACACTGGCGAGGTCGCCCAGTTCGCCGCGCTGCACCTCGGCACCTGCGCTGCGCAGTGCCTCCGCGCCCGCATCCGAGCGGGTCAGGCCGATGACCTGGTGGCCTGAAGCCTGCAGGTGTTGGAGTACGCGGCTGCCGATGAAGCCGGTGGCACCGGTCAGGAATACACGCATGAGGTCTGCCTCAACTGGAAAGTGAGCTCAGTATCGCGCTCACCGCATCCTGTTAAAGTAGTGACGTTATACAGGTATAGTCACTGACAGGCAGGCGGTCACCGGCATGAACCAGCATTCGCTTGGCGAATTCCTCAAGAGCCGTCGCGCACGGCTGGATCCAGCCAGTTTCGGCTTCGACACCGGTCGCCGGCGCACGCCCGGCCTGCGTCGCGAAGAGGTCGCGCAGCGCGCCAGCATCAGCCCGACCTGGTACACCTGGCTGGAACAGGGTCGTGGCGGCGCGCCGTCCGCCGAGGTGCTGGACCGCATCGCCGCCGCCCTGCGGCTGACCGACGCCGAACGCGAACACGTCTACATGCTGGGGCTGGGCCGCCCGCCGGAAGTGAAGTACCGCAGCGGCGACAGCATCTCGCCGCGCCTGCAGCGGGTGCTGGACGCCCTGCCCTACAGCCCGGCACTGATCCGCACCCCGACCTGGGACGTGGTCGCCTGGAACCACGCCGCCACCGTCCTGCTGACCGACTACGCGCAGGTGCCGGCCCGCGAGCGCAACATCCTGCGCTTCATCTTCAGCAACAGCCGGGTGCGTGCGGCGCAGGACGACTGGAGCAGCGTCGCCCGCTTCGTGGTCGCCTCCCTGCGTGCCGATGCCATCCGCGCCGGCGCCGAAACCGAGGTCGCCGAGCTGGCGGCCGAGCTTTCAGCCAGCAGCCCCGAGTTCGCCGCGCTCTGGCGCAGCAACGATGTGGCCAGCGAGGGCGACGGCAGCAAGCGGCTCAAGCACCCCGAGCTGGGCCTGCTGGAGCTGGAATTCTCGACCTTTGCCGTGGAGGCGCGCCCGGACCTGTCGATGATCGTCTACAACGCCGGCACCCCGGAGACGCTGCAGCGGATCGCCGCGTTCATCGAGGCGCGCCGATAGCCGTAGAGTCGAGCTTGCTCGACTGCCTTTGCCGCGGCATTGCGTGCAGTCGAGCACGCTCGACTCTAC
>DOKO01000147.1 GCA_003510825.1 Stenotrophomonas sp. | reverse complement strand
CGCTGAAGGAGGAAATCCAGCGCGTCGCCGAGCAGACCACCTCCAGCGGCACCAGCCTGCTTGATGGCAGCTTCACCATCCAGGCCTTCCAGAGCGGCGCCAACCAGGGCGAGACGATCAACATCTCGCAGGTTGCCAACGCCAACATCAGCAAGCTCGGCAACTGGACCAGCGCCACCACCTCGGCGAGCGCCACGGGCGTTGTGCCGAACGGTGATGCCGTCGCCGCTGTCCCGGCTGTTGCCGCCACCAAGGCCATGGGTGCGATCACCGCATCCGTCGGTGGCGATGCGACCAGCAGCGTTACCCAGACCTTCGCTGCAGGCAGCACCACCCTGGCGATCACCGTGACCGGCACTTCGGATGCCGCAAGCAACGCCGCTGCCTTCGTCGCCGCCGGCTTCGGTGCCGACGGTACCGGCACCGTCAACGGCTTCAGCCTGGACCTGGGTGCGCAGACCACCCTCGCTGGCGCCATCGGCGCAGGCACCCTGACCGTCTCCCGCGCTGATGGTGCCAACTTCACCCGCACCCAGAGCGTTGCTGGCACCGCCTACACCACCGCCCCGGCCTTCGCTGGCCCGACCGCGGCCACCACCAACGGTGTTGCTGGCGTAGCTGCGACTCCGTCGAAGTTCGGCGCCGCCAGCTTCACCATCACCGGCACGCTGGATGGCGCAGCCACCTCGGCGGTCAAGATCGACCTGACCGCTGTCGGCTCGGCTGGCGATCGCGCCACCCAGCTGGTCAACGCTGTGAACGCCAAGACGCACGAAACCGGCGTCAGCGCAGCGCTGGTCGAGGGCAAGGTGCAGCTGACCGGCAAGGAAGGCGACTTCACCGTGGGCGTTGCTGGCTCGACCGACGCTGCCGATTTGCTGGAGCAGACCGGCCTGACCGCTGCTGCGACCACCAACTACGCCGCTGGCGGTGCCAAGACCGGCTTCGCCGATCTGGACATCTCCTCGGTCGGCGGTGCAGACAACGCCATCCTGGCGATGGACGCAGCCCTGAACTCGATCAACTCGGCCCGTGCCGACCTGGGCGCCATCCAGAACCGCTTCACCTCGGTGGTTGCGAACCTGAACACCTCGTCGGAGAACATGTCCGCAGCCCGCAGCCGCATCCGCGACGTGGACTACGCTTCGGAAACCGCCGAGCTGACCCGCAACCAGATCCTGCAGCAGGCCGGTACGGCCATGCTGGCCCAGGCCAACCAGTCCAGCCAGAACGTGCTGAGCCTGCTGCGCTGATCCAGCGGTAGTACCTTGCAATGACGGGAAGGGGGCGAAAGCCCCCTTCTTCGTATCCGGCGTTCGATTGGCACGCACCTTGCACCGGGTGGGAAAGCGTTTCAACGCTCAAGCTCGCCCATCCCCGGCCGATAGCAGGTGCAGGACACCTGAACGGCCCGTCCAAGAACAAGGATTCCCCGCATGGCCATCGGCACGATTGGTACAGGTCTCGACATTCCCACTCTGGTTGCCAACCTGACAGCCAAGGAGCGCGAGCCCCGCGAAAACCAGATCAACACGGCCGGTGTTGCGGCCAGCGCCAAACTGTCGGCGCTGGGCACCATCAAGAGCGGCATGACCACCCTGCAGACGGCGCTGAAGACGCTGGTGACGGGCATGGCCAAGCCCGGCATGAAGCTCACCACGCCCACCGAGTCGAACTTCACCGCCGCGCTGGACACCAGCACCACGGCCGGCAAGGCGGCGGCGGGCACCCACCAGGTGGAAGTCAAATCGCTGGCGCAGAACCAGAAGCTGAGCTCGCAGGCCTACACCAAGGATGCCGTGGTGGGTGACGGGACGCTGTCGATTGCTTACGGCGACAAGACCATCAACGTGGAGATCGAGGCCGGCGCGACGCTGGAGAAGATCGCCGCGGAAATCAACTCGGCCGCGCAGAGCAAGGGCGTCACCGCTGCCGTGGTCACCGCCGACGATGGCATGCACCTGGTGCTCACCGCCGTGGACTCCGGCACCAAGGGCGCCCTCAAGGTCAGCGCCAGCGGCGGCAATGGCGGCCTGGCCAACCTCGTCTACGACGGCACCGATGCCTCGAAGATGAACGAGATGGTGCCGGCCAAGGATGCCGTGGTGGTGGTCGATGGCTTCACCCGTACCAGCAGCTCCAACACCATCACCGACCTGGTGCCCGGTGTCAGCCTGACCTTGACCAAGGCCAAGGAAGGCGAGCCGCAGACGCTGACCATCGCCCCCGACAACAGCACGCTGAAGACCAACCTCAACGCGTTCATCACCGCCTACAACTCGATCCAGTCGACGCTGAAGAGTTCCAGCGCCTACAACGCGGAAACCAACACCGCCTCGACGATGACCGGCGATGCCATGGTGCGCGGCCTGCAGCAGCAGCTGCGCACCCAGCTGAGCAGCAACGTCAACGATCTGAAGGACCTGGGCCTGACCATCGCCGCCGATGGCACCCTGAGCCTGGATGCAGCCAAGCTGGACACCGCGCTGTCGAAGAACCCGGAAGCCGCCAACAAGCTGTTCGGTGCCGAAGGCTCGCTGGCCAAGCCGATGACCGAACTGATGAAGAGCAGCCTGGATACCACCAGCGGCACCATCACCCAGCGCACAGCCACCTTGAACAAGCAGATCAAGGCGCTGGAAAAGCAGCTGGACGATCTCGACAAGAGCATGGAAAAGGTGTCCGACCGCTACACCAAGCAGTTCACCGCGATGGAGAAGATGGTCTCGCAGATGCAGTCGGCCAGCGGATCGCTGATCGACCAGCTGGGCTGATCCACGCCTTTTTCCCGCGCAGGTGGCTCTCAAGTAGCACGCCACCTGCGCCGATAACACGTTAGGCCCCGCGCCGAACCCATGCCCCAACCCGCGCGGATGGGCAGGCATCCCAGGAGATTCCATATATGTACGGTTCCAATCGGCAGTTCGCCGAGCAGTACCGCAAGGTCGGTGTGACCACCTCGGTCGTGGACGCAGATCCGCACAAGCTGGTGGCGCTGCTGCTGGCCGGTGCGTGCGAGCGCATCCGCACCGCTGAAGCCTCGCTGCAGCAGAATGACCAGGCTCGCAAGGGCAAGGCCATCGGCGAAGCCTGTGCGATCGTTGGCCACCTGCATGGCTCGCTTGACCATGAAGCCGGCGGCGAGATCGCAGGCAACCTGTCGGCACTGTATGACTTCGTCATCATGCGCCTGACCGAAGGCAACCTGCACAACGATTCCACCGCACTGCAGGAAGCGCTCGGCCTGATGGTGGAAATCGATTCGGCCTGGAACGCCATTCCGGGCGACCAGCGCCACGTCAAGGCGGTGGCACCGTGAACCTGCAGTCGCTGCACGACTCGCTGGACACGCTCGACGCCAGCCTGCCGAACGACGACTACGACACCAGCGAACGTCTGATGGCCGAGCACCTGCAGGCCGTGGCTGCGCTGTCGATGGTGGTCGAGCGCCCCAGCAACGAGGCGATCCTTGCACTGCGCGACCACCAGCAGCGCGTGCTGGCCCGCATGATCGGCCTGCGCGACGAAGCCGCCGCACACCTCAAGCACACGGGCCGGTCCCTTCGCGCCGCCCATGCGTACCTGAAGGCAGAATCGCTGGCATGACCCTGCTGCCGACCACGTCGCTGCACCACCCCGCCGAGAGCGAGCTGTTCGATGAAACGCTCAGCTGCGAGCTGGCCCTGCCGGCCGAGTTCCAGGCGGGCAGCGCGGCCGGTCGCACCAGCAGTGCCGAAGGCCTGCTGCGCAGCCTGGCGCTGGTCGAAGACAGCCGCGGGGACGAGCACGACGAACGCAGCGAAACCAGCCTGCAGATCCAGCGGCTGGAAGCCAAGCTGGACCTGACCATGGTGCTGCTGGGCCGCCTGGTGCGCCAGCAGGGCCAGGACCTGCCCCTGCGCCCGGTGCGCTGGTCGCGCCGCGGCATCCGCCTGCAGCTGGGCCCGCGCAGTGGCGCCCTGCCCGGCCAGTCCGGCGTGGTACGCCTGCAGCCCAGCGACTGGCTGCCCGACAACATCGACCTGCCGGTCGACGTCATCGCCGAAGCGGCCGATGGCAGCGGCGGCCACTTCCTGTGGCTGCGCTTCAATCGCCTTGGCGATGGCCTGGAGATGGCCATGGAACGGCACTTGTTCCGTTTGCATCGGCGTCAGGTTGCCGAAGCGCGGCGAGCGCGCTGAAACCTGCCACCCGGAAGCGGGACGGAGTGCTCTTGGCGCGCCCGTTCAGCTAAGTTAAGGTGATCTCCCCTCACGGACCTGCAACGTGCCTGTGCGAGTTCTCATCGTCGACGATCACACCCTGGTTCGCGCCGGCCTGGCACGACTGCTGCAGGGGTTTGCCGACGTGCAACTGGTTGCCGAGGCAAGCAACGCCGAGCAGGCGCTGCAGATGGCCCTGCTGCATGCCCCCGACGTGGTCCTGATGGACCTGTCCCTGCCCGGCCGGACCGGCCTGGAAGCCCTCAGCGACATCCGCCTGCGCTCGCCGGGCACCCGCATCGTGATGATGACCATGCACGACGACGCCGCCCATGTGCGTGATGCACTGGACCGTGGCGCCGTCGGTTTCGTGGTGAAGGATGCCGCCCCGCAGGAGCTGGAACTGGCACTGCGCGCCGCGCACGCCGGCCAGGTGTTCCTCAGCCCGCAGATCTCGGCCAAGATGCTGGCGCCGATGCTGGGCCGCGAGAAGCCCACCGGCATCGCCGCCTTGTCGCCGCGCCAGCGCGAGATCCTGCGCCGCATCGGCAAGGGCGAGAGCAACAAGGAAATCGCCGCAGACCTCGGCATCAGCGTGAAGACGGTAGAAACCCACCGCGCCCGCATGATGGAATCGCTGGGCTGCCGCCGCGCCAATGATCTGCTGCTGCTGGCGGCCCGCCACCAGCACGAGCTGGAATGACCTGATCTGGTCGGACGGCGCACATCCGCGCCCGAACTGACGACGACTTTCCGTCACCCTGACACGCACTGTCGGGTTTCCGTACACCGGCACCCCGAACGACTGCCCGGCACCCACGGAAAATCAACAACTTGCCACGGGGCATCGTCAACTTCCCGCGCCGCTGTAGGGAATACCCCTACACCCTGTCGGGAACATCACCAGTGCATTCAGGAACCCCCCGATTCCGCCTGCCCGGGATCAAAAGCAAGATGTGTTCCACAAGGCGTCGGGGAGCGGCGCCGGGGAACTGAAATGAAGGCTGCACTTTCAACCCAGCTGGGCCAGACGCTTCACCTCACGCCGCAATTGCTGCAGTCCATCCGACTGCTGCAGCTGGACGGGCTGCACCTGGAACAGGAAATCCAGCGCCTGCTGGACTCCAACCCGCTGCTGGAAATCGAGGACGCCGAAGCACCGGCGGCCGACGCCACCGACGCCAGCGCCACCACCCTGGAAACGGCCGCCTTCGATGAGCTGCCCGAGTCCTCGATGTGGGACGTGGCCGGCAGCAGCTGGCAGGACGGCGACGACGATCGCATGGCACGCATCGCCGCCGGCGAATCCACCGACCCGCAGCTGCGCGTGCTGCAGCGCCTGGCGCTGGATCTGGACGAGCGCGAACTGGCCGTGGCCGCCTTCTGGCTGGAGCACTGCGACGAGGCCGGCTACCTGCAGGCCCCGCTGGACCAGCTGCAGCTGCTGGCCAGCGCCCAGTTCGACATCGACGGCGCCGGCGTGGAAGCCATCCGCCAGCAGCTGCTGCACGGCGAACCGGCCGGCATGGCCGCACAGGATCTGCGCGAAGGCCTGCTGGCCCAGCTCTACAGCCTGCACGGCGTGGTGCCGGCCCGGCACCTGGCCGCGCGCATCCTGGAAGGCGCGCTGGAGGCCCTGGCCGCACACGACTACCCCGCGCTGGCCCGCCAGCACGATGCCGAAG
Source organism: Stenotrophomonas sp. (assembly GCA_003510825.1). GTDB lineage: Bacteria > Pseudomonadota > Gammaproteobacteria > Xanthomonadales > Xanthomonadaceae > Stenotrophomonas. The sequence goes on along the minus strand of DOKO01000147.1, from coordinate 3,152 downwards.
TGGATGACGTGCGCGAGGCCGTGCGCCTGATCCTGTCGCTGCAGCCGCGCCCGGGCGACAGCCTGCTGCCCGAGCGCAACGCGGTGGTGGTGCCGGACGTGGTCGCCTGGCACGCCGACGAGCAGTGGAAGGTGGCGCTGAATCCGGCCACCAGCCGCCGCGTCTCGATCAACAGCCAGTACGAGCAGGCCTTGGCCGAAACCAGCGACGCCGCCCCGGCCCTGCGCGAGATGCTGCAGGAAGCACGCTGGTTCAGCCGCGGCCTGTCGATGCGCTACGACACCCTGCTGCGCACCGCGCGGGTGATCGTCGAGCGCCAGGCCGCGTTCCTGGTGCGTGGCGAGGAAGCCATGGCGCCGCTGACACTGAAGGAAGTGGCCGAAGAGATCGGCATGCACGAATCCACGGTGTCGCGCATCACGACCGGCAAGTTCCTGCAGACCCCGCGCGGCACCTTCGAACTGAAGCATTTCTTCGCGGTGCGCCTGGAAGGTGCCAGCGTGTCCGGCCAGGCCGTGAAGGCCATGGTCCGCCGCCTGATCGACGCCGAACCGGCCGGTCGCCCGCTGGCCGACGAGGCCATTGCGGGACTTCTGTCACGCCAGGGGGTAAACATTGCCCGCCGAACCGTCGCAAAATACCGCGAACAACTGGATATCGCCCCGGCCCGTGAACGGCGTCGGCTCAGCGCCAGGCAACCACAGCTGGCCCGAGTGGGCTGAAAAGGATGTTGCACATGAACAAGCTCACAGTGCTGCTGGTCGACGACCATGAGGGTTTCATCAACGCGGCGATGCGCCACTTCCGCAAGATCGACTGGCTGCAGATCGTCGGCAGCGCCGGCAACGGCCTGGAAGCCATCGAGCGCTCCGAGTCGCTGCGCCCGCAGGTCGTGCTGATGGACCTGGCGATGCCGGAGATGGGCGGCCTGCAGGCCACCCGCCTGATCAAGTCGCAGGATGATGCCCCGTACATCGTGATCGCCAGCCACTTCGACGACGTCGAGCACCGCGAGCATGCGCTGCGCGCCGGCGCCGACAATTTCGTCAGCAAGTTGTCGTACATCCAGGAAGTCATGCCGATCCTGGAAGGCCTCAGGGAGGATCGATCGTGAGTGAATCGCGCATCCTTGTACTGGACAACGACGCCGTGCGTGCCGAGCGCACCGTTGCCCTGCTGGAATTCATGGACTTCAACCCGCGCTGGGTGTCCGACGCGGCCGACTTCGACCTGGGCCGCCAGCGCCAGAACGACTGGATGGCCGTGATCGTCGGCAGCCTGGACGACAGCGCCGCCAGCACCGCGCTGTACGCCTGGCTGGGCGGCAGCAGCCTGCCGCCGCCGGTACTGCTGGCCGACGGTGAAGCTGCAGCGTTTGCCCAGCAGCACGGCCTGCACGAAGCCAACATCTGGCCGTTGGAAGCCCCGCTGCGCCACACCCAGATGGAAGCGCTGCTGCGCCGCGCCAGCCTCAAGCGCCTGGATGCCGAGCACCAGGCCGGCGCCGCACAGGACCAGGGGCCCACCGGCAACGGCCCGGCGGTGACCGGGCTGCGCACCATGATCGAACAGGTGGCCGCCTTCGACACCACCGTGCTGGTGCTGGGCGAATCGGGCACCGGCAAGGAGGTGGTCTCGCGTTCGATCCATCAGCGTTCGCCGCGCCGTGATGGGCCGTTCGTTGCGATCAACTGCGGCGCCATCCCCGCCGACCTGCTGGAAAGCGAGCTGTTCGGCCACGAAAAGGGCGCCTTCACCGGTGCACTGACCGCGCGCAAGGGCCGTTTCGAAATGGCCGAGGGCGGCACCCTGCTGCTGGATGAAATCGGCGACATGAGCCTGCCGATGCAGGTCAAGCTGCTGCGCGTGCTGCAGGAGCGCAGCTTCGAGCGCGTCGGTGGCAACCAGACCATCCGCTGCAACGTGCGCGTGGTCGCAGCGACCCACCGCGACCTGGAAACCCGCATCGCCGAAGGCAAGTTCCGCGAGGATCTGTTCTATCGCCTCAACGTCTTCCCGATTGAAGTGCCGGCCCTGCGCGAACGTCGTGAGGACCTGCCGGCGCTGGTGGAAACCATCGCCATGCAGCTCGGCCGCACCGGCCGTGGCGAAGTGCGCTTCACCCCGGAAGCCCTGCAGGCCCTGGCCAGCTACGAGTGGCCCGGCAACGTGCGCGAACTGACCAACCTGGTAGAGCGCCTGGCCGTGCTGCACCCGGGTGGCTCGGTGCGCGTGCAGGACCTGCCGGCCCGCTACCGTGGCGACGCCGCACTGGCCGTGGTGGCACCGCCCGCCCCGGCACCGGTGGCCGCCAGCGAGGAACGCCTGGACCTGCGCAGCTTCTCCTTCCACACCCCGGGCAGTGGCAGCCAGGCCGCCCTGGAACACGGCATCGCCGTGAACCGTGGCAACGCGCCTGCTGCCCTGCCCGATGACGGCCTGGACCTGCGCAACCACATGGCCACGATCGAACTGGGCCTGATCAACGAAGCACTGGAACGCACCCAGGGCGTGGTCGCCCATGCCGCCCAGCTGCTCGGCCTGCGCCGCACCACGTTGGTGGAGAAGCTGCGCAAGTACGGCATCGAGCGCGAGCAGGCCGAACTGGCCAGCTGATCCGATGAAGCCGGGGTCAGACCCCTCCCGCAGGGAGGGCGCTGACCCCACGCGATCCCAGAGGGGTCGGAGCCCTTTCCGCTGGAAAGGGATCCGACCCCTTTGCATTTGCACATCGTTCTACAGACAACAGCACGCGCCACTGCCGAGCATGACCGGACCATCCCAAGGAGGTTCCGCCATGCATCGGCGGCAGCTACCGCTACCAGCGCCTGGCCAGGCACGTTGCGGAGATCGAGATGGCCGAAAGCCACCCAACCGGTCCCGCCCGCTACACGCTGCTGCTGACCTGTCTCAGCGACCACCAAGGCCGCTTCATCTACACACAGCACGATGGCCCACTGCTGCCGCGCCAGCGCCAGAATTCCGGCCACTGGACCCTGCAGCCATAGGCAGAAAACCGACGCCGGTTAAATGACGCCTTCAGCGGGGTCAGAGCCCGTTGCGTCGCAACGGGATCCGACCCCGTGCCGACCAACGGTCGGCACCCACCAGAGCAGAACGCCGTCCCGACGGATCGCGGCCAACTGTCGAAG
>DOKO01000205.1:1207-7519 GCA_003510825.1 Stenotrophomonas sp. | reverse complement strand
CAGCCTCAACGTGGATACCCGTGGCAACGTGACCGAGGCGAGCATCGTGTCGCGTAGTGGCGAGCGCAGCCGTGACCTGGATCGCTCGGTGCTGAGCACCGTGCAGGGCTGGAAGTTCCAGCCGGCCATGCAGAACGGTCGTGCCGTGGCGAGTGTGGTGCGCGTGCCGGTGGATTTCCGTACCGAGCAGCGTTGATCGCGAGCGAGGGGTTCGTGATCGGGAGACGGAGGCTTCGGCCTCCGTCTTTTTTTGTGCCGGGGTTGTGAGGCCGCCGGGCATGGCCCGGCGCTACCGGGCTAAGGGCGCTGCTGCGTTTTCGCCGGGCATGGCCCGGCGCTACCGGGCTACGGGCGCTGCTGCGTTTCCGCTACCGGGGTCGACGCCGAATGGTAGCGCCGGGCCATGCCCGGCTAGCGCAGCGGCGCCGTGGCGACCTCAGGCGAGGTTGAAACCGGCGCTGCGGGCCAGGCCGTCGAAATCCGGGAAAGAGGTGGCGACGTTGGCGATATCGTTGATGCGCACTTCGCCGCCGCTGATCTGGCCGGCAATGGCGAATGCCATGGCAATGCGGTGGTCACCGTGGCTTTCGATGGTGCCGCTGCCCAGGGTGATGCCGCCGTGCAGGGTGGCGCCGTCGTCGGTTTCATCCACCTGCATGCCCAAAGCGCGCAGGCCGGTAGCCATCGCGGCAAGGCGATCCGATTCCTTCACCCGCAGCTCGGCCGCGCCGGTCACCACGGTCTGGCCTTCGGCTGCGGCCGCTGCCACGAACAGGGCCGGGAACTCGTCGATCATGTCCGGCACCAGTGCCTCCGGAATGCGCGCGCCCTTCAGCGGGGCATAGCGCACCACCAGGTCGGCCACCGGTTCACCGCCCTGCTCGGCCGGGTTTTCTTCGGTGATGTCCGCGCCCATCAGGCGCAGCGCGTGCAGCAGGCCGGTGCGGCGCGGGTTGAGGCCAACCTGCTTGAGCCGCAGTTCGGAGCCCGGGATGATGCTGGCGGCGACCAGGAAGAACGCGGCCGAGGAGAAATCGGCCGGCACCACGATGTCGGTGGCGCGCAGGCGCTGGCCGCCACGCAGGCGGGCCTTGCCCGGCGAGAACTCGATGTCCACGCCAAAGGCCGAGAGCATGCGCTCGGTGTAATCGCGGGTCGGGTGCGGTTCGACGACGCTGGTTTCGCCCTGCGCATACAGGCCGGCCAGCAGCACGGCGGACTTCACCTGCGCACTGGCCACCGGCGAGGCGAAATCGATGCCCTGCAGCGACTGGCCGCCATGCACGTGCAGCGGCGGGGTGCCATCGCTTTCGGTGTCGATCTTCGCGCCCATCTGCGACAGCGGGCCGGTGACGCGGCGCATCGGACGACCGGACAGCGACTCATCGCCCACCAGCGTGCAGTCGAACGCCTGGCCCGCCAGCAGGCCGGCCAGCAGGCGCATGCCCGTGCCGGCGTTGCCGCAGTCCAGCGGCGCGCTGGGCGCCTTGAGGCCATCGATGCCGACGCCGTGCACCACGCGCTGCGAGGCACTGGGGGTTTCAATGCGCACGCCGAGCTGGCTGAAGATGCGCGCGGTGGCGCGGGTGTCTTCGCCTTCCAGGAAGCCCTCGATATGCGAGGTGCCATCGGCCAGCGCGGCAAACATCACCGAGCGATGCGAGACCGACTTGTCGCCGGGAATGGTCAGGCTGCCCTGCAGCGGCTGGCCCTTGCGGGCAATCCAGTGTTGCGCGTTGCTCATCGTTCGATCATTCCGTAAACGCCGGCGCGCCGGCGGTGCATCAAAGGGTGCGGCACGCGGCCGCAACGGCAATCAGGGCACGGCCACCGGGTAGGAACCCAGCACCTTGATCTGCGCCGAGTGCGCTTCCAGCTCGGCCAGCGCGGCCTGCATCGGCGCGTCGTCGATATGGCCGGCGAGGTCGATGAAGAAGCCGTATTCCCACTTGCCGTGGTGCGACGGGCGCGACTCGATGCGGTTCATGCTGATGCCATGGCGGGCGAACGGGCTGAGCACATCGAACAGCGCGCCGGGCTTGTCATGGATGAACACCAGCACCGAGGTGCGGTCGTGGCCGGAGGTCGGGAAGATGTTGCGGCCCACCACCAGGAAACGGGTGGTGTTGTCGGCATCGTTCTGGATGGGCTTGGTGACGACCTTCTTCAGGCCGTACACGTGGCCGGCGCTTTCGCCGCCGATGGCAGCGGCGTCGTCGGCATTGCGCGCACGGCGCGCACCTTCGGCGTTGCTGGCCACGGGAATCTTCTCGGCCTTCGGCAGGTTGGCGCGCATCCACGCCGAGGTCTGCATGAAGGACTGCGGGTGGCCGTAGACGCGCTCGATGTCCTCCAGGCGACCACTGCGCGACATCAGGTACTGCTGCACGCGCAGTTCCACTTCACCGCAGATCTTCAGGTTGGAGGTGAGGAACATGTCCAGGGTGATCTGGATGGTGCCCTGCCCCGAGTTTTCCACCGGCACCACGCCGAAATCGGCGCTGCCCGCTTCCACTTCCTGGAACACTTCTTCGATGCTGGCCATCGGCAGGCCCATCGCCGAGCGGCCGAAGTGCTTGAGCACGGCCTGCTGGCTGAAGGTGCCTTCCGGGCCGAGGTAGCCGATCTTCAGCGGCTCCTGCTGGGCCAGGCAGGCCGACATGATTTCGCGGTAGACGTGCACCAGCACTTCATCGCTGAGCGGACCTTCGTTGCGGTCCACCACCATGCGCAGCACCTGCGCTTCGCGCTCGGGGCGGTAGTAATCGACGGCGGCGGCGAGCTTGCCCTTGGCCTTGCCGACCTGGTGGGCGAACTGCGCACGCTCGGCGATCAGGCTCTGGATGTCACGGTCGATCTGGTCGATCTTCGAGCGCACATCGGCCAGTGCCAGCGGCGCCTGGGTCGGCACCGGGGTGGTCTTGGACGCGGCCTTGCCCTTGGGCGCGGCGGCGGCCTTGGCCGGCTCGGCCTTGGCGGACTCGCCCTTCTTCGGCGACTTCTTGCTGGGTTTGCTTGCCATCGGAATTCCTTGTTGCGGGGCACGCACCCGACGGTGCGCGCCGTTCATTGCTCAGCCGTTGCGCTGCTGGAAATCGGCCATGAAAGCGACCAGCGCCTCGGCCCCGGCCAGCGGCATGGCGTTGTACAGCGAGGCGCGGATGCCACCGACCACCTTGTGGCCCTTCAGGGCCAGCAGGCCGGCGGCCTTGGCTTCGGCCACGAAGCGGGCATCGAGATCGGCGGTGGGCAGGAAGAACGGAATGTTCATCCGCGAGCGCGCCGAGTGCGCCACTTCGTTGCGATAGAAGCCGCCGGAGGCATCGATGGCGCCGTACACCAGCGCGGCCTTGGCCGCATTGCGCTTGGCGAACTCGACCACGCCACCTTCGGCCAGCATCCACTTGAACACCAGGCCGGCCAGGTACCAGTTCCAGGTCGGCGGGGTGTTGAGCATCGAATCGCGGGCGACGTGCGAGCGGTAATCGAAGATGTCCGCACGGGCCTGGCCACTGCGCTCGAGCAGGTCGCGGCGAATGATCATCACCGCGATGCCGACCGGGCCCAGGTTCTTCTGCGCGCCGGCATAGACGACGCCGTAGCGGCGCACATCCAGCGGTTCGCTGGCGATGGACGAGCTGAAATCGGCCACCAGCGGGACGTCACCGGTGTCGGGCACATCACGGAACTCGACGCCGTGGATGGTCTCGTTGGCGGTGATGTGCACGTAGGCGGCATCGGCCGAGAGCTGCCAGCTGTCGCGTGCCGGCAGCGCGCGGTAGCCATTGGCTTCGCTGCTGGCGGCGATGTTGACGTCCACGTAGGGGCTGGCCTGCTTGACCGCGGTCTTTCCCCAGTGGCCGCTGACCACGTAGTCGGCACGCTGGCCGGCCTGGGCGAAGTTGAGCGGGATGAGCGCCTGCTGGGTGGTGGCGCCGCCGGGCAGGAACAGCACGGCATAGTCGTCGGGGATATCGAGCAGGCGGCGCAGGTCGGCCTCGGACTCGGCCGCCACGGACATGAATTCCGGGCCGCGATGGCTCATTTCCACGATCGAGGCGCCGGCACCGTGCCAGTCCAGCATTTCCGCCTGCGCCTGGCGCAGGACCGATTCCGGCAAGGTTGCAGGGCCGGCACTGAAGTTGAACGCGCGCGTCATGTGACACCTGTGGGGCAAGACCCCTAGTATGCCGCAGTGCACCAGCCTTGCGGCCTAGTGCGGCAAGGGAAATTTGGTTTCATTGGTATCCATTTGCCCCGCGCACAGCACCGGGCCCGCGCGCGGCTTTGGTAGCCGCCAACCTTGGTTGGCGTACGCCGCGAGGCGTCGTGCACGCGGAAGGAGCATGCCAACCAAGGTTGGCATCTACCGGTGCGGGGTCGGTTTGGCATCTACCAGAGCGAAGGCCGGTAGCGCCGGGCCATGCCCGGCGGACGCGGATCAGCGCGCGCCGAACCAGAGCAGCAGGCTGAGCACACCCGCCAGCAGCAATGCGCTTACCAGCAGCCACGGCCAACGCCGCACCCGGCGCGGCGCCACGGGCGCATCCGCCACCTGCTCGGCATCCTGGCCGGCATCGTCCTCGGCCGGCAGCGGGCGCCGGCGCGGATCGTGCGGCACTTCCAGCACGAAACGGTGCTGCCCATCGAAGACCACCTGGTCGCCCGGCTGCAGCCAGCAGTGGCGCACGGCCACGCCGTTGACCCGGGTGCCGTCGGCACTGCCCAGGTCGCGCAGCAGTACACGATCGCCATGCACTTCCACCCGTGCGTGCTGCTCGGCAAAGGCGGGGTCGTCGATCTCGATATCAACATCGCCACCACGGCCGACCAGGCGCGGGCGCGACAGGGTGTAGCTGCGGCCATGGTGCAGGCCGCCGACACCGCGCAGCAGGCGCTGCTCATCGGCGATGCCATCACTGGCCGGCGATGGCGACGGTGCCTGCAGCAGGCTCTCGACCTCACCCTGCAGGACCATTTCCACGCCATCCACATAGACCGCATCGCCTGCGCGCAGCAGGGCCATGCGCCGCACCGGGCGGCCGTTCACGTGGATGCTGCGGATGCCGTTGCCGACCTGCAGCCAGAGGCCACGGTCGTCCATGCAGAACTGGGCCAGCAGCAGCGCGCCATGACCGGGGTCACCCAGCCGCACGCTGCCGTTTGCCTGGCGCACGATGCGCTGCACCCCGGGCCGCAGGGGCTGGTCGGGCTGTTGTTGTTGACTGAAGTGAACAAGCAGGTTCTGCACGCGGCGCAGACTAGCAGGTTGCTCGCCAACGCAGAAGAACCGGCGAGGGGCGCTTGGCGTGGCGCCCGCCGATGCGCACAATGGCCGCCCTCTTTGATATCCCCGCCCAGCGCCAGGAGCCTGCATGTCCACCATCGATGTCCGCCACGCCCACGCCCTGCCCGATGCACAGGCCCGCGAGGCGATCGAACAGGTTGCCGCCAAGCTGGGCGAGCGCTTCGGCCTCAAGTCCAGCTGGGCTGCCGACGTACTGAACTTCAGCGGCAGCGGCGTGGACGGCGCCATCGAACTGCAGCCGGGTGCCGTGCGCGTGACCGCCAAGCTGGGCTTCCTGCTGTCGGCCATGAAGGGCATGGTGGAAAGCGAGATCCAGCGCGTGCTGAAGGAAAAGCTGGGCTGAACCCAGGCAGCGGCCATCACGGCCCTGCAACGTTCGTGCGCGCTACCCTCGGGGGCAGGTCCAACTCCCCCGGGAAGCGCGATGAACCAGTACGAGAATGACGACCGCCGCGACGACGACGCTTCGTTCGGCGAACAGGCCGAGCGCTTTTCGCGCAAGTTCAGCAATTCGGCACAGCAGGTCTGGCTGGCCGGCCTGGGTGCACTGGGCCGCGCACAGGCCGAAGGCAGCCGCTTCTTCGATGGCCTTGTGAAGGAAGGCGAAGCCTGGGAATCCCGCCGCCGCGAGCGCAGCGGCGAGGAGGGCCCGGGCTGGCGCGACAACGTGGAGACCTCGCTGGACGAGGCCCGCGAAAAGGCCTCCGGCACCTGGAACAAGGTGGAAAAGGCCTTCGACGACCAGGTGCAGGGCGTGCTCAAGCGCCTGCACGTACCCACTGCCAACGACGTGGCCGCACTCGAGGCCCGCCTCGATGCGCTGCATGCGCGCCTGGCCAAGCTGGAGAACCGCGCGGCGTCGGGCAGTGATGCGCCGGCGCCGGGCAGCCACCAATCGCCCGGCAGCGTGCCCTGACCCTCGATTGTTGCAATGCAATAAAAATTCGCTGACAATCGCGAGAAACCCGCCAATCGCTTCGGCTGCCGTTTGTTCCCTCCCCTCA
>DOKO01000205.1:719-1117 GCA_003510825.1 Stenotrophomonas sp. | reverse complement strand
TTGTTCCCTCCCCTCACGGCTTCAGGATTGGCGGGTTTTTTCGTGCCTGCGCCACGCAGATCTGCGGGCTGCATCACAATTCCTGTCGGGAAGGCCCTGACGCAATATGACTGCGTGGCCTTTACACTGTCGTCTTCCGTTTTCGCCCCTTCCGCTCCCTTCCTGCATGCTCCCTTGGATTCTGGCCCTGCTGTCGGCCCTGCTTACCTGCACCCTGGCAATCGTCTATCTGTGGTGGGTCAAGCGGCGGCGAACGGAAATGCAACTGGGGCTGCAGGCCCTGGCGGGCATGCATTGGCGCGAGTTCTCGACGCTGATCAAGCGGATGCTGCGCGAGCGGCGCGGCCTGCGCGAAGTGGCCGACCCGACCGAGGAAGTGCGCGAGCCGAGCAGTGATT
>DOKO01000205.1:0-463 GCA_003510825.1 Stenotrophomonas sp. | reverse complement strand
CCTGCTCAGCGATGGCCCCAATACCTGGCTGGTCTCCTGCAAGCACGGCCTGGCCTACCGCATCGGTACGGCCGCGGTGAACGAGCTGGGCGCGGTCGCGCGCCTGGGCGGCGCCAAGGGTGGCCTGCTGATCACCGAGGGCCGGGTCGAGCGCGATGGCCTGGCCGCCGCTGAAAAGCAGTCGGTCGAAGTGCTGGATGGCCCACGCCTGTGGCCGCTGCTGCAGCCCTACCTGCCGGCCGAAATTGACACGCGCGTGCGCTCGACGGCCCGCCTGGAGGCGCTGCGTCGCATTGCCATTTCCGCGTTGGGTGCGGTGACCCTGGGCCTGCTGGTCGGCTTAAGCCTGCAGGGCCTGCACGTGGAATCAGGCGCAGCCGCCATCGACAGCACCCCGCCGGTGGCGACCGCTGTCCCCGCCCCCACAGAAGCGGCTCCGGCCGCCGAGCCGGCGCCGCAACCG
>DOKO01000206.1 GCA_003510825.1 Stenotrophomonas sp. | reverse complement strand
CTGCCCTTCGTTGTCTTCCCAATGCAGGATGCGGCGGGTGACGAAGCGGTACACCGGCTTGCCGGTGGCGAACCACAGCTCGCGCACCCAGGAAGTGCGCTTGAGCACGCGCTTCTCCACCGGGGTAAGCGATTCGCGGCAGTACATGCGCTTGTGCTTGAGCAGATGGCGCAGGTCTTCGCGGGCCAGCAGGCGCATCCAGCGCGAGCGCGGGTTGCCGATCACCGCCAGCTGGAAGTCGATCAGCGCCGGGCGGCCGTCCTCGGTCACCAGCCAATTGGCTTCCTTGGCCAGATCGTTATGGGCCACGCCGCGCCGGTGCAGCTGCTGCAGCAGCCGGCGCGCGGCACGGAACCAGGCCAGGTCGCCCCGCGGCGGACGCTGGTACATGGCATCGCCGGCCATGAAGCTGCGGTCAAGGTGGCGGCCATCCCAGTCCAGCAGCTGCGGCACGTCGGCCATGCCCTCGATATGGCGCAGCGCGCGTGCTTCGCGGCGGGCCAACCACCACGCCGGCACGCGCAGCCACAGCGGCGTTGCGCCCAGATCGCGGCGTACGAAGGGGCCCTGCGGCCCCTGCACGAGCAGGATGCGGCCGAAGCTGTCGGCCTTCAGGGCATGCGTTGGAGCGTCGGTCGAGTGCGGCATGCGCCCATTCTAGGCGATGGCGCTGGTTGCAAACGGTCACCAAGCCGCTGGGAACCAGTCACCTTCACGCCTCTATAATCGGGCAATGGACTCTTCATGGATCGACGCCACCCTCGCGTGGATTGCCGCCCATCCCGTACTCGCGGGCGCGGTTATTTTTCTGATCGCCTTCTGCGATGCGGTCATCATTCTCGGCGCCATCGTGCCGGCGCTGCCCCTGCTGTTCGCGGTGGGCGTGTTCATCGGCCTGGGGCAGATCTCCGGGCCTTATGCCGTGGCCGCGGCGGCGCTGGGTGCGTTTGCCGGTGATGGCATCAGTTACTGGATCGGCCGCCGCTGGGGCGACCGCCTGCGCGGGGTCTGGCCGTTCAGCCGCTACCCGCAGCTGCTGGACCGCGGCGAGAACCTGTTCCGCCGCAATGCCTTCAAGAGCATCCTGATCGCGCGCTATGTCGGCGCCATCCGGCCGTTCGTGCCCGCCATCGCCGGCATGCTGAAGATGCCGGCCAGCCGCTACGTGCAGGCCAGCGGCATCGCCAGCCTGTCCTGGGCGGTGCTGTTCCTGGCGCCGGGCTGGATCCTCGGCGAGGCCTATGACGCCGTCGCCGCGGTTGCCGGGCGCCTGGTGGTGGTGGTCGGCCTGCTGGTGGTCATCCTTGGCCTGGTCTGGGCCATCGTGCTGTACGGCTATCGCTGGTCGGCCGCGCGCATGGACCACTGGCTGGCGCGCCTGCTGGACTGGTCCAACCGCCACCCCACGCTGGGCCGCTACACGGTCGGCGTGCTCGATCCGAAGCGCCGTGAATCGGTGCCGCTGGCGATGCTGGCGCTGATGCTGCTGTTGCTGGGCTGGGGCTGGTTCGCGCTGCTGACCGTGGTGGTCGCCCATGGCGAACCGCTGGCCATCGACCTGCTGGTGCACCAAGCCATGCTGGCCCTGCGCAACCCGCTGGCCGACTACCCGATGGCCGCACTGGCCTCGCTGGGCGCGTGGCAGGTGCTGATGCCGGCCACCGCCGCGGCGATGGGCTACCTGGTCTGGCGCCGGCGCTGGATGGCGGCCGCGCACTGGCTGGCCGCACTGGCCTTCGGCCTGGCCCTGACCAAGCTGCTGGGCACCACCGTGGACGTGGTGCGCCCGGTCGATGCCAGCAGCGGCTTCGGCTTCCCTTCGGTGTCGGTGACCATGGCCACCATCACCTTCGGCTTCTTCGCGGTGCTGATCGCCCGCGAAATGCCCGGCCGCACCCGCGTCTGGCCGTACCTGGTGTCGGGCATCGTGGTCAGCCTGATCGGCTTCTCGCGCCTGTACCTGGGCGCGCACTGGCTGAGCGACGTCATCGGCGGCATGTTGTTCGGCACGTTCTGGCTGCTGGTGCTGGGCATCGCCTACCGCCGCCGCTTCAACCGCTCGTTCTGGGTGAAGCCGGTGGCGTGGCTGTTCTACGGCGTCTTCGCGGTGGCGGCGATGTGGTACGCGCCGCGCAACATCCCGGTGAAGCTGGAGCGCTTCGAGCCGACCCTGCCGGCACCGCAGGCCATCGACATGCAGGCCTGGTGGCAGCACGACTGGGCCAAGCTGCCGGCGCGTCGCAACGAGTTCGACGATGACCAGCGCTGGCCGCTGGACGTGCAGGTGGCCGGCCCGCTGGCACCGCTGCAGGCGCAGCTGGAAGCGCGCGGCTGGACCGTGCAGGCGCAGGCCGGCTGGGAAGAAGCCCTGCTGATGCTGGACAAGAACACCGGCGCCGACGAGCTGCCGGTGCTGCCGGCCACGCTGGAAACGCGCGTGGAAGCCCTGCTGATGGTGCGCCAGGGGGCCAAGCCGGATGAGCGCTACGTGCTGCGCCTGTGGCCGGCACCGGGCCAGCTGCAGCCGGGCGACGTGCCGCTGTGGCTGGGCAGTGCGCAGACCCTGCGCTACGAGCGCCACTTTGAGTGGATCGGCATGTGGCACCCGGTGCGCGGCATCGACCCCGCGTTCAATGCGGTGAAGGACGCCGTGCAGGGCATGCCGCAGCACGAGGATGTGCACGCCGAAACCGGGTTGCCGGTGCTGCGGTTGAAGACGCAGCCGTGATGGATCGCCGGGCATGGCCCGGCGCTACCGGAACGTGGATGGGTAGCGCCGGGCCATGCCGGCGGCGTAGATCCACGCCACGCGTGGATGGCCGCTTACGGCATCCACCCCAACAACTGCTGCAAGCGCTGGTGCGGGTCGTCCATCTGCAGCAGCTGCAGGCGCTGCTGCTCACCCAGCGGCAGCAGTTCGGCCAGCCGCCAGCCGACCCAGCTGGCCTGGTCCAGCAACGCCGGGTTGGCCGGCGCATAGGCTTCGCCGGCCTGTTCGATGATGTGCCCGAGTACCGTAGCCAGCAGCGCATGCTGCGGCTTCAGTTCGTCGTCGGGGTCTTCTTCGCACCAGCGCACATCGGCCACGACCAGGCCGTTGTCGCGCACGCGGGTACGCTCGACATGGAAACGCCGGGTGCCGCGCAGGCGCAGCTGCAGCACGCCATCGGCGCCGACATCGAAATCCTCGATGCGGACCTGCACGCCGTAGGCCGCCGGGGTGGCCGGCTCCCCTACTTCCTGCCCTTCCAGGATCAGGCAGACACCGAAGCCCTCGCCGCTGCGGCCGGTGTCGCGCACCAGGTCCAGGTAGCGGCGCTCGAACACGCGCAGGCCAACCGCCGCGCCGGGCACCAGCGTGGTGTGCAGCGGGAACAGCGGCAGCGAAACGTCGGTGCTCATCGGGCCTGCAGGGCGGCGAGGAAGCGGCGCGGTGCGCCGTCGAAGCCACCGTTGGACATGAACACCACGTGGTCACCGCTGCGCACGCTGGACTGCAGCTGGGCCAGCAGCGCGTCGGTATCGGGCACGGCATGGGCCTGGCCACGCACGGCGGCGATCACCGAAGCGGCATCCCAGGCCAGTTCCGGGCGGTGCAGGAACACCACTTCGTCGGCCAGCGCCAGCGACGGTGCCAGCGCCTGGGCGTGTGCGCCCAGCCGCATCGAGTTGCTGCGCGGTTCCATCGCCACCACGATACGCGCGTCACCGACCTTGGCACGCAGGCCGTCCAGCGTGGTCGCGATCGCCGTGGGGTGGTGGGCGAAATCATCGTAGACGGTGATGCCGTCATGGCTGCCGATCACTTCCATGCGGCGCTTGACGCTGCGGAAGCGGGCCAGCGCCGGGATCACCTCGGCCGGGGCCACGCCCACCGCATGCACGGCGGCCAGTGCGGCCAGGCCGTTCAGTACGTTGTGGCGGCCCAGCAGCGACCAGTGCACATCACCCAGCGCCTGCCCACGGTGATGCACGCGGAAGGCGCTGCCATCGGCGGCCAGCAGCTCGGCATGCCATTCCAGCGAAGGGTCGAAGCCGAAGCGCTCGACCGGGGTCCAGCAGCCCATCTGCAGCACCTTGGCCAGGTGCGCGTCCTCGCCATTGACGATCAGGCGGCCGCGCGCGGGCACGGTGCGCACCAGGTGGTGGAACTGGCGCTCGATGGCCTCCACGTCCGGGAAGATGTCGGCGTGGTCGTATTCGAGGTTGTTGAGGATGGCCACCAGCGGCCGGTAGTGCACGAACTTGCTGCGCTTGTCGAAGAAGGCGGTGTCGTACTCATCGGCCTCGACCACGAACTCGCGGCCCTGGCCCAGGCGGGCGGAGACGCCGAAATCCTCGGCCACGCCTCCGATCAGGAAGCCCGGCGAACGCCCGGCGCTTTCCAGCAGCCAGGTCAGGATGGTGGTGGTGGTGGTCTTGCCGTGGGTGCCGGCCACGGCCAGGGTGTCGCGGCCCGGCAGCACCTGCTCGGACAGCCACTGGGCGCCGGAGATGTAGCGCTGGCCGGCGTCGAGCACGGCTTCCACGGCCGGGTTGCCGCGCGACAGGGCGTTGCCGATGACCACCTCGGCGGTGCCCGGCGGCACGCTGTCGGCGCGGTAGCCCTGGTCCAGGACGATGCCCAGCTGCTCCAGCTGGGTGGACATCGGCGGATAGATGGCCTGGTCGCTGCCACTGACCGTATGGCCCAGTTCCCGCGCCAGGGCGGCCACGCCACCCATGAAGGTGCCGGCGATTGCAAGGATATGTACGCTGCTCATGACCGGGGATTGTGACCGATCACGGCTGTCTAGGGCCATTGTCGGCAGCGGGGTCAGACAACTCCTACAGCGCTTGTGAGAAAAGTCCAATCGTCTGTCAGGGAATTCCTGATAGCGCAGGTATGTGAACCCGTACACAATTCAGGAAGCCAGCCGTAGTACCCGAACCGGTCCTACTCCCCAAGAGGCCATCCCCAAGGGAGCTCATGCTGCGGAGCCCTGAGCAAGCTCATCGCTGGCACCTATGAAACGAAACAGGCCTGGTCCGCGAGGATCAGGCCTGTTTCGTTGTCGCTGCAGGGTGGCCGGCGCAGGGCCGGCCAACCGCCATCAGCCCTTGATCGCCGCCAGGATGCGAGCTTCGATCTCGTCCAGGTCACCGACGCCATCGACGCGGGCCAGGGTGCCACGGCCGGCGTAGAAGTCGACCACCGGGGCGGTCTGGTCGTTGTAGACCTGCAGGCGCTGGCGCACCGCTTCCGGGTTGTCGTCAGCGCGGCCCTGTTCCTGCGCGCGGCCGGCGATGCGCTCGACCAGCAGCTCGGTGGCCACGTCCAGCTGCACCACGGCGTCCAGCGGCTGGCCGATCTTGGCCAGCAGGCCGTCCATCGCATTGGCCTGGGCCACATTGCGCGGGTAGCCGTCCAGGATGAAGCCCTTGGCGACATCGGCCTGGGTCAGGCGCGATTCCAGCATGCCCAGCAGGATGTCATCGGACACCAGGTTGCCGGCATCCATCACCGCCTTGGCCTGCTTGCCCAGCTCCGAGCCCGCGGCGATTTCCGCGCGCAGCATGTCACCGGTCGAAATATGGGCGATGCCCAGCTTTTCCTTCAGGCGCGTCGCCTGCGTCCCCTTGCCCGAACCGGGCGGTCCCAACAGAACCAATCGCATTGACCTGACTCCAACGTGTTGAAAACAAAGAAGGTTCGCGCCCCGGACGGACCGGTATCGCTGCACCGCAATAGCGCCACTTTAGCGCATACGGGTAATGTCTCTGCAATGTCCCCCTCACCGAGCAGGTAGAAGCATGCGCAACGGCACCCTCCTCTACGCCCAGTCCGGCGGCGTCACGGCGGTCATCAACGCCACCGCGGCGGCGGTCATCGAGCAGGCCCGCGCCAAGGGCATCAAGGTCCTGGCCGCCCGCAACGGCATCCTTGGCGCCCTCCGCGAGGAGCTGATCGACACCAGCAAGGAGAGTGCCGCCGCCATCCGCGCCCTCGCCCACACCCCGGGCGGCGCCTTCGGTTCGTGCCGGGTCAAGCTGAAATCGCTGGAGGCCGACCGTGCCCGTTACGACCGCCTGCTGGAGGTGCTGCGCGCCCACGACGTGCGCTGGTTCCTCTACAACGGCGGCAACGATTCGGCCGATACCGCGCTGAAGGTCTCCCTGCTGGCCAAGGCGTCCGGCTACGACCTGACCTGCATCGGCGTGCCCAAGACCATCGACAACGACCTGGCCGTGACCGACACCTGCCCGGGTTTCGGCTCGGCAGCCAAGTACACCGCGGTCTCGGTGCGCGAGGCCGCGCTGGACGTGGCAGCGATGGCCGAGACCTCCACCCGCGTCTTCATCTACGAGGCGATGGGCCGCCACGCCGGTTGGCTGGCCGCCGCCGCGGGCCTGGCCGGCAATGGCGAGGACGAGGCTCCGCACATCATCCTGCTGCCCGAGCGTGCCTATGACGAGGCGACCTTCCTGGCCAAGGTCAAGGCCGTGGTCGAGCGCGTCGGCTACTGCGTGGTCGTGGCCTCCGAGGGCATCGCCACCGCCGATGGCCGCTTCGTCGCCGATGCCGGTGGTGGCAAGGATTCCTTCGGCCATTCGCAGCTGGGTGGCGTGGCCGCGCACCTGGCCGGCCGGGTCAAGGACCAGCTGGGCCTGAAGGTGCACTGGGCCCTGCCCGACTACCTGCAGCGTTCGGCCCGGCACCTGGCCAGCAAGACCGACTGGGAACAGGCGCAGGCGGTGGGCAAGGCCGCCGTGCAGCTGGCGCTGAAGGGCCAGAACGGGGTGATGCCGGTGATCGTGCGCAGCAGCGACGCGCCCTACCGCTGGAAGATCGAGGCCGCACCGCTGGCGAAGATCGCCAACCACGAGAAGAAGATGCCGGCCGGCTTCATCCGCCGCGATGGTTTCGGCATCACCGCCAAGGCTCGCGCCTACCTGTCGCCGCTGATCAAGGGCGAAGCCCCCCTGCCCTACGGCGCTGACGGCCTGCCGAAGTACGTGACGCTGAAGAACGTGGCGGTGAAGCAGAAGCTGCCCGCGTTCGAGGGCTGAGCCACGGTCGGGGCGAGGGAGGAAGGCGATGGCACTGCGCGTTGTTCGACTCGGCAGCCCGCGCGCGCGCGGCGAGGGCCTGCGCATCGGCACGGTGCGGCGGCCGCCACGGGGCGTGCCGCGCAGCGAGTTCGCCCGCCAGGACTGGTATGACGTGTGGTTCCCGACGCTGTCACCCAGCCCGGCGCTGGTGAAGCTGGCGCACGAGGCGAAGACTACGGCGGACTGGAACGCCTTCTTCCGCCACTTCAAGGCCGAGATGAAAGCGCCCGAGGCCGCCCATGCGCTGGATCTGCTGGCGGCACTGTCGCAACACAGCGACATCGCCGTGGGCTGCTACTGCGAAGAGGAGGCGCATTGCCATCGCAAGGCGCTGCGCGAGCTGCTGGTGGCACGCGGGGCGACGCTGGCTGGGGTGTGATGGCGGCGGCAGTAGATCCACGCCATGCGTGGATGCGACATCGGTGCCGACCCACGGTCGGCACCCACCCGTATCAATTACAGGCCTTGCCTTCCACCTGCAGCTGCGCGGCGAACATCGTCACCTGCGGGATCTTGCCGGCGGCCGCCTGCTTCTTCGCTTCTTCCAGATAGATGCGCGACTGGCCCTGGCCATCCAGCGCCTGGGTGTTGTTGACCGGCAGGCGCCACACCCGCACCACCGCCTGCTGTGCCGGGCACGCGGCATTGGGCACGCGGATCACGTCGTTGAGCTTCCAGCCCTTGTCGGCACTCGGCTGCGCCTTGGCGTAATCGACGAAGCGCGCACGCGGCTGGCACTGCTCGCTGGTGCGCACGGCGGAGAATCGGTACGGCTCGGCGGCCTGGCCGGTGAACACCCCTTCCAGGCGCGCGCAGGCCTCGGGAATCTGCCGCAGCGTATGCACCGCGCCCACCGCCTGCGGTGCGCCGACCGCCCGCTGCAGTTCGGGGGTTTCGGCGGCCAGCGCCGGCATGGCCGGGACCAGGGCGGCAAGCATCAGCAGGGACAGGCGCATGGAGGATCTCCGTCAGGACTGTGCGCAGGCTTGCAGAAGGTGGCTTAACGGGGTGCAAAGGGTGCGGCGCGCCGCTGCGCTCGCCGGGCGCGGCCCGGCGCTACCATCCGGGCGCGGAGGGACGCATACTGCGGGCACCAGGGAATGCTGAACACCGCCATACGTCGGACGACCGTTTCGGTCGGCACGGGTTGGTTACAGGCTGCAACCCGTCGTCCCCCTCGTGGTGCGGTTCATCGCCACTGGATGCTCACCATCCATTCTGCGGAGGGGTCTGATGCTGGAACGTCACGGGCTGTCACTGGCGCTGGGCTGCGCCATTCTCGCGATCCTCTACGGGATCATCTCGGCGCGCTGGATCCTGCGCCAACCCACCGGCAATGAACGCATGATCGCGATCGCCACCGCGATCCAGGAAGGCGCGCGCGCCTACCTCAACCGCCAGTACCTGACCATCGGCGTGGCCGGCGTGGTGCTGTTCGTGCTGGTCGGCGTGTTCCTCAGCTGGTACACGGCCATTGGTTTCGCGGTCGGCGCGGTGCTGTCCGGCGCGGCCGGCTACATCGGCATGAACGTCTCGGTACGCGCCAACGTGCGCACCGCCGAGGCCGCACGCAACGGCATCAGCGCGGCGATGGACGTCGCGTTCCGCGGCGGCGCCATCACCGGCATGCTGGTGGTCGGCCTCGGCCTGCTGGGCGTGGCCGGCTACTACGCACTGCTGCTGCGCATGGGGCTGCCGATGGAACAGGCGCTGCACGCGCTGGTCGGCCTGGCCTTCGGCTCCTCGCTGATCTCGATCTTCGCCCGCCTCGGCGGTGGCATCTTCACCAAGGGCGCCGACGTCGGCGCCGACCTGGTGGGCAAGGTGGAAGCCGGCATTCCCGAGGACGACCCGCGCAACCCGGCGGTGATCGCCGACAACGTCGGTGACAACGTCGGCGACTGCGCCGGCATGGCCGCCGACCTGTTCGAGACCTATGCGGTCACCGTCATCGCGACGATGCTGCTGGGCAGCCTGATGCTGAGCGAGGCCGGCGCCAACGCGGTGCTGTACCCGCTGGTGCTGGGCGGCGTGTCGATCATCGCGTCGATCATCGGCGCATTGTTCGTGAAGGTGAAGCCCGGCGGCTCGATCATGGGCGCGCTGTACAAGGGCGTGATCGTCTCCGGCGTGCTGGCGGCCATCGCGTTCTATCCCATCACCACCGGGCTGATGAGCGACAACGTGCATGGCCCGCTGGCGCTGTACGGCTGCGCGCTGATCGGCCTGGTGCTGACCGGCCTGATCGTGTGGATCACCGAGTACTACACCGGCACCCAGTACAAGCCGGTGCAGCATGTGGCGCAGGCCTCGACCACCGGCCACGGCACCAACATCATCGCCGGCCTGGGCATCTCGATGAAGTCCACCGCCCTGCCGGTGGTGGCAGTGTGTGCGGCGATCTGGGGTGCGTATGCGCTGGCCGGCCTGTACGGCATCGCCATCGCCGCCACGGCGATGCTGTCGATGGCCGGCATGATCGTGGCGCTGGATGCCTACGGCCCGATCACCGACAACGCCGGCGGCATCGCCGAGATGGCTGAGCTGCCTTCGGACATCCGCGACATCACCGACCCGCTCGATGCGGTGGGCAACACCACCAAGGCGGTGACCAAGGGCTATGCGATCGGCTCGGCCGCACTGGCCGCGCTGGTGCTGTTCGCCGATTACACGCACAACCTGCAGGCGGCCAACCCCGGCCAGGAGTTCCGCTTCGACCTCAGTGACCACACGGTGATCATCGGCCTGCTGATCGGCGGCCTGATTCCCTACCTGTTCGGCGCGATGGCGATGGAAGCGGTCGGCCGCGCGGCCGGTGCGGTGGTGGAGGAAGTGCGGCGCCAGTTCCGCGAGATCCCCGGCATCATGCAGGGCACCGGCAAGCCGCAGTACGACAAGGCCGTGGACATGCTGACCCGCTCGGCCATCCGCGAAATGATCGTGCCGTCGCTGCTGCCGGTGGCCGTGCCGGTGGTGGTGGGCCTGCTGCTGGGGCCACGCGCGCTGGGCGGCCTGCTGATCGGCACCATCGTCACCGGCCTGTTCGTGGCCATTTCGATGACCACCGGCGGCGGCGCCTGGGACAACGCCAAGAAATACATCGAGGATGGCCACTTCGGCGGCAAGGGCAGCGAGGCGCACAAGGCCGCGGTGACCGGCGACACGGTGGGCGACCCGTACAAGGACACCGCCGGCCCGGCGATCAACCCGCTGATCAAGATCATCAACATCGTGGCGCTGCTGCTGGTGCCGCTGCTGTAGATCCACGCCACGCGTGACACCTTACAGGGTGTCGCGGTATCGGTTTCGTTCGACGTTCCGTGCTACGCGCATGGCGGATTACGTGCACAGGATCATGGCTTTGACACGCATGGC
>DOKO01000208.1:564-4046 GCA_003510825.1 Stenotrophomonas sp. | reverse complement strand
ACGCCCTGCGCGTAGTCGGCCAGGCCGTCGGCCTGCAGCTGCTGCAGCAGCGGGTTGCGCAGCGCAGTGGCGCGGGTCTCGACGCCGGTGGCATTGACCACCGCCGCGATCGTCCACTGCTGCTCGCCAACAGCGGCATCGCGGCCGGACAGGTGAAGCGCGTCGCCTTCGCGCCAGATGCGCTGCAGGCGGGCACGGTGCAGCTGCAGCTGGCCACTGGCCTGCAGGGCCTGCAGCTGCGCATCGACGTCCTCGGCGATGCGGTGGCGGTGCACGTCCCAATAGCGCACCACATGGCGCAGGAAGCGTCGCTGGTCGGCCTCGTCCAGGCTGCACCACAGCGCCTGGCCATGCGGGCGGATGCGATCCATCACGCCCTGCCACGGCTGGCCATCGGCCTGCGTCTGCCGCGCGAAGCCGCGCAGGGCCCGCACGCGCTGGCGAAGGGTCATCGGCAGCAGCGCGGCCGGGTCGAAATCGGGCAGCACGCCGTGTGCATGTGGCAGCGGCAACAGGCCATGCCGCGAGATCACGTGCAGCGGCCCGGTATGGCCGGCGGCGATCAGGGCCAGCACGGTGTCGGCCATGCTCAGGCCGGAACCGACGATGGCCAGCGCCTGCGCACCGGCCAGCGTGCGCACGCCGTCATAGTTCCAGGCCTCGACCACGTCGTCGGCAGGCAGCGCATCGGCGCCGGCCACCGGCAGCGGACGCATGCTGTTGCCGGTGGCGATGACCGCCTGCGCCGCGTGCAGCGTGCTGCCATCGCCCAGCTGCAGGTGGTAACCGTGGTCATCCGGCTGCAGGCCCAGCACCGGCTGCGCGATCTCCTGCAGCTGCGCCGGGCTGGCGGCCGCCGCGTCCTGCAGGCGCTGCTGCAGGTAGGCGGCGAAGTGGTGGCGGCTCACGTAACGCTCGCCGAGCAGCGCGCGCGCCTCGCCCGGGTAGGCATCAACAGCCTGTAGGTAATCGAGGAAATCGCCGGGCTGGTCGGGGAAGGCACTCATCTTCGCCGCGGGCACGTTCAGCAGGTGCTCCGGCCACGGCGTGGCGTAGGCGATGCCCTGTGCCAGCTGCGAGGCGGGTTCGAAGATGGCCAGCGCCAGCGGCGCCTGGGCCTGGCGGAGCACCTGGATCGCCACCAGCACACCGGCGGCACCACCGCCGATGATCGCCAGGTCCAGTTCGCCAGTTCGCGATGAATCAGTCATGCGCCGATTGTAGGCCATGGCAGGTGACGGCCCGGGTTGCCGCAACGGGCCGTTTCCATGGCGGTGGAACGTGCGCTCACATCAATGCATCGGCCAACCGCGCGATGCCTTCGCGGCTTCGCTTCCAGGCCGGGCGCTGGCGCCACTGTTCCAGGTCCAGCAGGCGCGACTGGCGCAGGTAGTCGTCCTCGATGGCGCACAGCTGCTGCACCAGCGGGCGGTCGTAGCAGATCAGGCCGATCTCGGCATTCAGCGCAAAGGAACGGATATCCATGTTGATCGAGCCGAGCACGGCGATGTCCTCGTCCACGCTCATGTGCTTGGCGTGCAGGAACTGCGGCTCATACAGCGCGATCTGCACGCCACAACGCAGCAGCTCCTCGTAGTACGCCTCCTGCGCCCACGAGGTCAGCCGCTGGTTGTTGCTGGCCGACAGGATCAGCTGCACCTTCACGCCGGACAGCGCGGCGATGCGCAGCGCGCTCAGTGTCGCTTCGTCGGGCACGAAGTACGGCGTGACCATCACCAGCCGTCGCCGTGCCAGGTGGATCAGCGCCGCCACCGCGTCGCGCGCGTTGCTGTAGGGGTATGCCGGACCGCTGGGCAGCAGCTGGGTGGCGATGTCATCGCCGCATTCGGGCACGTCGGCGATGACGTCCAGGCGCTGCCCGGTTTCCATGTACCAGTCGCTGGCGAACACCGCCTCCAGGTGGGCCACCGCCGGGCCGCGGACGCGCGCGACCAGCTCGCGGTTGGGGTGGCCGGGCACGAAGCGCGGACCGGCCAGGTTCTGCGAGCCGACGTAGGCCACTTCATTGTCGATCACCGCGATCTTGCGGTGGTTGCGCAGGTCCATACGCCCGCTGCGGCGCCAGCGCAGGCCGCCGGGCAGCATCGCCCGCACTTCGATGTCGCGCGCCTGCAGGCGCTTGCGGTAGGCACGCAGGCCACGCTTGGCACCCACCGCATCCAGCAGCACGCGGCACTGCACGCCACGCGCGGCGGCACGCTGCAGCGCTTCGACGATGGCCTCGCCTACCGCGTCGTCGAACATCAGGTAGTACAGCAGGTGGACGCGGTCCTCGGCCTGGTCGATGTCGGCGATGAGGGTGTGCAGCGATTCGTCGTAGTCGGTGAGCAGGTCGACCGCGTTGCCGTGCACCGGCATGAAATCACCCTGGCGCTGCACCAGCGGCACGATCTCGGCGATGGCGGTGTCGGCCGTCGGGGTCCAGCGCAGGCGGTGCTGCAGCGCCTGTTCCTCGCGGATGACCTGCGACGCCTCGGCCTGGCGGCGGATGCGTTCGCGCGACAGCCAGGGGTGGCCGAACAGCAGGTACAGGGGCAGGCCCAGCAGCGGCACGAAGCCGACCAGCAGCAGCCAGCTGCGTGCCGCCCCCGGCGTGGTGCGAGTGGGGATCCAGCACAGCGCGACCAGCCGGATGAGCCAGTCGATCAACAGCAGGTAGGAACCCAGCAGCCACTCGAACAGCATCGCGTCGCCCGTCGGAGGTGTGGGGGCCATTCTGCCCAGCCTTCCGGCAACGTGCCAACCAAGAGCGTGCCGACCAACGGTCGGCACCCACCGGGCACCCACCGGCACCCACCACAGGTACACCGGGCACAAAAAAACCCGCCACGAGGGCGGGTTTCTTCGGAAGCGACCAGCAATCCTCGCGGATTACTTGATCTTGCCTTCCTTGTACGGGACGTGCTTACGCACGACCGGATCGTACTTGGAGAATTCCATCTTCCCCGGGGTGTTCTTCTTGTTCTTGTCGGTCGTGTAGAAGTGACCGGTACCAGCGGTCGAAATCATACGGACCTTATCGCGCTTGCCTGCCATGATCGTCTACTCCTCAGACCTTTTCGCCGCGCGCACGCAGCTCAGCCAGAACGGAATCGATACCGTTCTTGTCGATGGTGCGCAGTGCATGCGCGGAAACACGAAGCTTCACCCAGCGGTTCTCGCTGGCAACCCAGAAGCGGCGCTCGTGCAGATTCGGCAGGAAACGACGACGGGTCTTGTTGTTGGCGTGCGAGACGTTGTTACCCGTCTGCACTCGCTTGCCGGAAACCTGGCATACGCGGGACATTGCGCACCTCGATAGTAAGTTGTGTCAGCCCGTAGCCCGGGAGACGGCGGCCTCGGTGGTTGCCCACCACACGTCAAGAGAATCAAAGGGTTACGCTGGCGTTGGGCGGCCGGGGACGTGCTCCCGGGGGCGCCGCCCGGTAGAAAACCGGACACAGCGAGCCGCGCATTATGCC
>DOKO01000208.1:0-356 GCA_003510825.1 Stenotrophomonas sp. | reverse complement strand
ACGGGCTCAAGCACTTGCGCAAGTTACCCACAGGCGAGGCGACTGAACGTGGCACGCCCCGTTCATGGCGGGGCTGGCCATACTGGCCGCCCCACCCGCGAAGCCCCCGATGCGACTGCTGGCCCTGACCTATGGAACCGAAGGCGACACCCGGCCGCTGGTGATGCTGTGCCATGGGCTGCGCCAGGCCGGCCACGACGTACTGCTGCTGGCCGAACAAGGCACGCTGGGCAGCGCGCGCGAACTGGGCGTGCCGCACGCGGCGCTGGAAGGCGACATCCACGACGAAGTGGTGGCCCTGGTGGCACGCGGCAACAACCTGGCCGCCGCTTCACGCGGCCTGGCGCGGATGGCCG
>DOKO01000347.1:2231-2584 GCA_003510825.1 Stenotrophomonas sp. | reverse complement strand
GGCATCGGTCCCCAGGCGCGCATCGACCGAGCGCATCAGGCCGCGAGCCGAACTGGAATCGTTCAACACCGGGTAGCCGACCAGGCTGTACAGCACCCACACCACGGTCAGCATCGAGACCAGCGCCAGGTGGCGCCGCGTCGGGCCGAACAGCAGCAGGCCGGCCGCGCCCGCAGCGCCCATGGCCAGCACCGCCCAGGCCATCACCACCACCGCCCCCGGCTCCAGCCCGCGCTCCAGCACCAGCCGAACTTCGAAACCGGGGTTGCCGAGCAGGGCCGACGCACCGGCGGCCAGCGTCCCCAGCGACAGCAGCAGGGTGAAGCCGCCCAGCACCCACTGCACGTCGCGCC
>DOKO01000347.1:713-1969 GCA_003510825.1 Stenotrophomonas sp. | reverse complement strand
GCCAGGCAGAACATCGGCAGCGACGGCAGGATGTAGACATCACGCTTGCCGTGCGGAAAGGAGAAGAACAGCACGATCAGCAGCCACCAGGCCAGCGGCAGCAGGTAGCGCGGATCACGCCGCCGCAGGCGCCGACGCCAGGCCGGGATCGCCCACGGCAGGGCCAGGAATGCCGGTATCCACATCGACGGCATCGTGCCCAGGAAGTACCACCACGGCTGGTGGTGGTCCCACGACTGCACGTAGCGCCTGGCCGTCTGCCGGAACAGGATGTCGTCGAGGTAGGCCTGGTACTCGCCCGATTTCGTCGCCAGCGCGGTCATCACCATCGGCACCAGCCACAGCGCGACGGCCAGCACGAAGGCCAGCGGCGCCAGCCAGAAACGCAGGTCACGCGCATGCAGGCGCACCCGCGGCCAGTGCAGTGCCGAGGCGATCGCCGCCGGCAGGATCATCAGCAGCGCGAGCACGCCCACGCCCTTGGTGATGACCCCGATGCCGGCGAAGAACCAGCCGGCCCACCACCAGCGCCAGGCCGACCCCAGCAGCAGGTGGCGCAGCAGCCCGTAGTTGGCCAGGGTGACGAACAGCACCACCAGCGGGTCGATCTGCGCCTTCTTGGCCTGGAAGGTGAACTGCAGCGCGAACAGCAGCGCCCAGCCGGCATACAGGCCGACCCGGCGCGTCCACAGCCGCCGGCCCAGGTCGACCACGCACCAGAGCGTGCCCAGTGCGGCGATCAGCGAGGGCAGCAGGAAGGCCACCCGCCAGTTGCCGATCACGCTGTACAGGGTGGCCTGCCACCACATCAGCATGGGCGGCTTGTCCGAATACAGCTCCAGCCCCCGATGCGGGAACAGCCACTGGCCGCTGTCCACCATCTGCCTGGCAACCAGGGCGAAACGCGGCTCGTCCGAGGGCCAGGGGTCGCGCAGTCCGAGCCCCGCACCCAGCACCAGCAAGGCCATCACTACGAACAACCACGTCTCGCGTGACGCGCGGGTTTTCAGCATGGGAACTCGGACAGCGACGGGGTCAGGCTGTTTTTAGCAGACGCGCGTAGAAGAAACCGTCAGCATCGTCTTCACCGGGCAGGCGCTGGCGGGCGATGCCCTCGCAGTCCAAGCCGAAAGCGTCACCCAGCGGCGCCGCCTGGGCGTCCGGATGCCACTTCAGGAAGGCCCGCACCTGGTCGACGTTCTCGGCGCGCAGGATCGAACAGGTCGCATACAGCAGCACGCCACCGGGGCGCAGCA
>DOKO01000347.1:0-560 GCA_003510825.1 Stenotrophomonas sp. | reverse complement strand
GCACGCCACCGGGGCGCAGCATCGCCCAGCAGGCTTCCAGCAGGCGCGCCTGCACCCCCACCAGCGCCTCGATGTCCTCGGCACGGCGGTGGAACATCACGTCCGGCTGGCGGCGGATGACGCCGGTGGCCGAGCACGGGGCATCCAGCAGGATGGCGTCGAACGGGGTGCCGTCCCACCAGGCCGCGGTATCGCTGGCATCGGCCACCTGGGTCTGCACATGTTCGCCCACGCCGGTACGGGCATAGGTGTCCTTGGCCCGGGCCAGGCGCCGCGCATCGATGTCCAGCGCCAGCAGGCGCAGGCTCGGGTCGCGTTCCAGCAGGTGCGCCGACTTGCCACCGGGGGCGGCGCAGGCATCGAGCACCCGTGCACCGGCCGGCGGCGACAGGGCATCGGCCGCACACTGCGCCGACAGGTCCTGCACCGACAATGCGCCGTCGGCAAAGCCCGGCAGCTGGTTGACCGGGCTGGGCTCGGCCAGGCGCAGCGCATCGGCGCTGAGCGGGCTGGGCTCGGCAGCGATGCCGGCTTCGGCCAGCGCGGCCAGCGCCTTGTCG
>DOKO01000348.1:1072-3957 GCA_003510825.1 Stenotrophomonas sp. | reverse complement strand
CGGTCCGCACCCACCAGAGTCGGTATTCGTCAATGCATGCGGTTGCTGGTGGTCACCAGGTCGTTGTATGCGTCCAGGATGTCCGACTGCGCGCCTTCCGGGGCCGAGGTGAGCCAGCTGCCCGAAGCCTTGCGCTCGGCGGCCAGGCCTTCGGCGCTGATCGGCTTGCCCTGCTCGATGCGTTCGATGCCACGGCCGGCCTTGCGGATCAGCATGTCGGCCGAGCGCTGCACATGGCCCCACATCGGGTCGTCCTTGCCGATGCCGGCGGCCTGCATTTCCTTCACCAGTGCCTCGTAATCCGCCAGGCGCGTGCGCAGCGCGGCGACGTCCGGCTTTTCATCCTGGAAGGCCACCGCAAGCTGCTTGCCGTCGCCGACCAGGCGCAGGTGGTAATACGCCGGCGAACGGCCCTCGCTCTCTTCGATCTGCTTCAGCTGCGCGGCACGGCGGTCTTCCTCGTTCTTTTCCAGTGCCACGTCCAGTGCGTCGCTGGCCTTGAAGAAGGCCGCATAGGCCTGCATCAGCGGTGCGTGCTGGCTGCGCATGCCTTCGCCACCATCGCGGCGGAATTCCTCGCGGCTGAAGTAGCCATCGGCCTGCTCGATCTTCGCGTACAGAGCCTGGAATGCCTGCTGGTAGTCACGCACCGGCGCGTCCATCGGGATCGCCGGCGTCATTGCCAGCGCGTCGGTCAGCGGCTGGCCGCAATACTCCACGCGGTGCGACAACACCTTGCCCGGCGAGCGCGGCTGCGCTTCCTTGCCGGTCGGTCCGGCTTCGACATCCTTGATCCAGCCGGTGTACGTCTCGAAGCCCTCGTGGATGGGCTGCTCGACGCCGTTGTAGCACTCGATGTAGGCGTTGACCTTGGCCAGGCTGGGATCGGCCAGCGACAGGCCGGTGGACTTGTTGCAGCCGGCCAGGCCGGCAACGGCGCCCAGCAGCAGCACCGGCAGTACACGTACAGAAGCGTTCAATTCAGTTCCTTGCTTACAGAAAACAGTAGGCCGCCTTACTGGCGGTTGCTCTGGAAGACCAGCGAGTTGTATGCCTGCATCAGCTTGCCCGGCGAACCCTGCGGCGCCAGCGTGGTGTCGAGCATGCGCTGCTCGAAATCGCTGTACGGGGTCTTGTCAGCGACGCGCTTCAGGCGCTCCTTGCTGGCCCGGCGGAAGTCCTCGGCGGTGCGCTCGAAGCTGTTCCAGTCCAGCTTGCCCGGCTCCTGCTCGGCCACCTTGGCATGGGCCTCGTCGGAGATCGCGTTGAACGCATCCAGGCGCCTGCGCGCTTCGGCCACGTCGAAGCTGTCTTCGGCCATCAGGTCCATCAGCGCCTTGGCATCGCGCATGATCGCCAGCCGGTAGAAATTGCGGGTGCGGCCTTCCTGCGCTTCCACCTTGGCCAGCTGCGAATCCTGCAGGCGATCGTTCTCGGCATCCAGCGCGTCGCTGAACACACCGCTGGCCTCGACGAAGGTGCCGAATGCAGACATCAACGGCGCATGCAGCGCCTTGCCGCGCGCGAAGCCATCGTCTTCGTAGTCATCACGCTGGTAGTAGTCGGCCGCTTCGTGGGTGATCGGCTGCAGTGCATGCAGCGCATCGAGATAGCCCTGCGCTGCCTTGTCCAGCTCCGGCAGCGACGGCTGCGCGGCGATGGCTTCCGGCAGCGCCGTGTCGCAGCCCTTGAGGTCGCTGGTGGTCAGGTCCGGCGGACCGATCGGGCGTTCCTCGCGACCGGTCGGACCGGCCTTGGGGTCCTTCATCCACACCGTGTACGGGCCGATGCCCGCGTGGATCTTGCGGTCCACATCGTTGTAGCACTCGATGTAGCCGTTGAGCTTGGCCATCAGGGCCTGGTCGCTGTCGGTGTCGACGGCGGCCGTTTCGCCCTTGCCTGCAGTGTCGGCGCCATCGGCCGGGGCCGCTGGCTTGCCACCACAGGCGGCCAGGACGAGGGACAGCGAAGCAGCCAGGGTGGCCGCGCGAAGCATCGGTCGCATAGGGAAACTTCCTTGTTGAGACGGCTTATGAAAACGGTTCCAACCACCATTCTACCCAACCCGGGCAGTGGCCATCCTTGACCACCGCCTCAGAAGCACGCGCCGCCGATCAATCCAGGAACAGGTCCGGCAGCAGCGGGCGCGACGGGTCCACGGCATACCCGGACAGATCCGTCACCCCGGCTTCGCCCAGCACCTCGTCATCGATCAGGAAGCGGCCGTGGAAACCGGCGGCCTCGCGCACCAGTACCGCATGCGCGGCATCGGCCATGATCTGCGGCGTACGGCAGCCGGCCGCATCCACGCCGGGGATCATGTTGATCGCATCGGTGGCGATGACCGTACGCGGCCACAGCGCATTGACCGCCACACCCTGCGGGCCGAACTCCGCAGCCAGGCCGAGGGTGACGAAGCTCATGCCCATCTTGGCCAGCGTGTAGCCGGTGTGCGGTCCCCACCACTTCGGTTCCAGGCTGGGCGGCGGGGCCAGGGTGAGGATGTGCGGGTTGGGCGCCTGCAGCAGGTACGGCAGGCAGGCCTGCGCGCACAGGAAACTGCCGCGCGAATTGACCTGCTGCATCAGGTCGAACCGCTTCATCGGCGTATCCAGCGCGCCGCGCAGCCAGATCGCGCTGGCGTTGTTGATGAGGATGTCGATGCCACCGAAGGTATCCACCGTGGCGGCCACGGCCGCCTTCACCTGGTCCTCTTCGCGGATGTCGCACTTCAGGGCGAGGCCCTGGCCGCCGGCCGCGGTCACTGCTTCGGCGGCGCTGTGGATGGTGCCGGGCAGCTTCGGGTTGGGCACCGACGACTTCGCGGCGATGGCCACGTTGGCACCGTCGCGTGCCGCACGCAGTGCGATGGCCAGGCCGATGCC
>DOKO01000348.1:0-892 GCA_003510825.1 Stenotrophomonas sp. | reverse complement strand
TGCGATGGCCAGGCCGATGCCACGCGAGGCACCGGTGATGAAAAGCGTTTTACCCTGCAGACTGCCCACGTTCCACACTCCAGCGTATGCCATGAGCCGCTAGTATGCCGCGCCGACGCGGAGTTCACCGCGCGTTGACGATACTGGCGCCCCGGTCACACACACGAGGTACACGCCATGCGCCGTTCCCGTCTGCTGCTGCCTGCCCTGGGCCTGGCCCTGCTCACCGCCTGCCAGGGCCGTGCGCCGGAACCCGGCACCGAACCCGCCACGGCTGATGCGCCCGCCACCAGCAAGGCCGCCGATGGCTCACTGCGCTGGAGCGAATCGGTGGTCTGGGATGGCGACCTCAACGCATGCCGCCAGGGCGAGAACAGCGCAACGCGCGAATGCCTGGCCGAAACGATGAAGTCCGCCGGCGCCAGCGCCGATGCCGTGGCCGCTGCAGACCAGCTGTCCACCGGCGGCGAGTTGGCCTACGTGACGGCCTGGCACGAACACGATGGCCTGGGCGTGGCCACGGTGGAGTATCCGTTCCGCGCCAACACCAACGAGGGCACGCGCCTGGTGGATGCCGGTGGCAAGCGCATCGATGTCGACGCGGTGCAGCTGGACGACACCCTGCGCGCCGACCCGGGCGTGCAGGCGGTGCTGGCCGCGCATCCGCAGGCCACGCCGTTCGCGCCCGCACAGGCGGCCGGTACCGCACCGCTTGATGGCGGCGGCATCCGCCTGCTGTACCGCACGCCGCTGCGCGACTGCCATGCCTGCCCGGATGTCGGCCAGTTGCAGATCGGTTATGACTTCGATGGCAAGCGCAACTTCATCGGCCAGCAGGTGGTGCCGGCAACGCCGTGATGCCATAACGTTGCGTACCCGCCGGGCATGGCCC
>DOKO01000418.1 GCA_003510825.1 Stenotrophomonas sp. | reverse complement strand
CACGCCGTGGATGAGCGACACGCCCAACGGCTGCGTGCACCACGTCGGGCCGGTGATGACGATGCTGCGCTACCCGGAAGACACGATCATTGAGCGCGTCGACGATCGCGAGGTAAAAGGCCGCATGCACGTAGGCGCAGGGCAGCGTGCCCTTGTCGCCCTGCTGGCTTCGCAGGACGAGGTGCTGCCGGTGCCGCCGCTTCAGGATATCGACACCCGCATCGACCGCTCCGACCGTGAGTGGCAGCAGTGGGTGGCCGACCTGCACTGCGACAGCCGCCAGCGCCGCGAGGTGATCTGTTCGGCACTGGCGCTCAAGTTCCTGTGGTTTTCGCCCACGGGCGCCATTGCCGCCGCGGTCACCGCCTCCTTGCCCGAGCGGTTGGGCGGTGACAAGAACTGGGACTACCGCTACGCCTGGGTGCGCGATGCCGCCTACATCATCAAGGCCTTCCTGCGCGTCGGCGCCCTGCCCGATGCCAAAGCCGGCTTCAGCTGGCTGATGACGACTATTGGCCGCCACCGGCCCGGCGTGCCGCCCTGCTACACCCTGCGCGGCGAACGGGTGGAACAGGAGCGTTACATCGATGTTCCCGGCTACCACGGCAGCCAACCGGTACGGGTGGGCAATACCGCGACCGACCAGCTACAGACCTGCGTCTACGGCGATGTCATGGAAATGGCCAGCCGCATGATCGAAGCCGGACATATCCTCGACCCCGCCACGGCGCGGCTGCTGTTCGAGCTGGCCGATGAGTGCGCCGACCGCTGGATGCGCAAGGACTGCGGGTTCTGGGAACTGGAGGAACTGCAGCACTACACCATGTCCAAGGTGGAATGCTGGATGGCCCTGCGTCGCGCCTGCGAGCTCGCTGAAAAGGGCCACATCACCCAGGCCCGCCTGCCGCGTTGGCAGCGCGAGCGGGACCGGATCCTGCAGTGGATCGACGACCACTGCTGGCATGAGGGCAAGGAGAGCTATGTGATGCACGCCGGTAGTGACCGGCTGGATGCCAGCCTGATGCTGGCGTCGCGATTTGGTCTGGCCGACGTCCGCCGTGAGCGCTTCGTCGCCACCCGCGATGCCATGTGCCGCGAGCTGTGCGATGCCAGTGGCGATCTGCTGTGGCGCTACAGCGGCATGCAGCAGTGCGAAGGCACCTTCATCAGCTGCGCGTTCTGGATGGTGGAAGCCTATGGACTGCTGGGCGAGCGGGATGAGGCCGAACGCCTGTTCCACTCACTGCTGTCGCGGGTACGCAATGACGTGGGCTTGATGCCTGAGATGTGGGATCCGTTCGGCGAACAGGGATTGGGCAATACCCCGCAGGGCCTGAGCCACCTCGCATTGATCCACGCCGCATTCGCGGTGGATGGCAACTGATGCTTGCTGCAGCCTCAGCTGGCCAGCGCCAGCTGGGGCTGCGGCTCGGCCGCTGCCGCAGCAAGCCCGGCTAGATGGTCGGCAAATCCTCCACTGGCGCGACCAGTGAGCCGGGCGCTGGTGATCACCATGGGCGCGCCCGCCCAGCAGATGGAGGCACCTTGTGCGTGGAGACGGTGCACCAGGTCCACGTCTTCGGAACAACGTTGCGCTGCAAAGCCGCCTGCCGTCAGGTAGGCGCGCGTCGAAACACCCATATTGGCGCCGTGCACGCGACCGTGGCCGTCGTCCCAGCGTTCCCCCCGCTGGAAACGGCTGCGCAGCCACGACTGCTGCGGCAGCCGATCATCCAGGTCCACTACACCACAGAAGACATCCGTACCCGCGTCGCGTTGCGCGACCAGCCACTGCGCAGGCACTTGGCTGTCCGCATCGGTGCACGCCAGCCAGCGCGCACCCCGGCCGATCAAGTCATTCGCCGCCGCGGCGCGGGCGGCGCCCACGCAACGCGCCTGCAGTTCCACGGTGTCCACGCCGTAGCTGCGGCAGATCGCCGCGCTGGCGTCGTCACAGGCATCCAGCGCCACCACGATGCACACCGCCTCGCCGCGCAGCGCCGGGTGGGCCGCCGCAAGGGCCAGCGAGCGCAAGCACGCGCCCAGGTGCTCGGCCTCGTTGTGCGCCGGCACCAGCACGCCGATCATCTCAGGCCCTCGTTGCTGGCCAGCGAGAGCGGCGTACGCGTCCAACCCTGCAGCACGAAATCGCTGTCGCGGTAGCAGAAGGCTTCCTGCAGCCCATGGCCCAGCCGCTCATGCACCAGCGCGCTGCGGCTGGCACGGCCTGCAAAAGACGGCAGCCAATGGCAGGCCACCAGCAGGCCATCGTCCTTCAATGCCGCATGCACGCCGTCGCGTAGTTCGACCAGCGCGTCCGGGCCCAGGTAGTAGCCCATCTCGCTGCAGACGATCAGATCGAAGCGGCCCGCCGGCCACTGCTGAGGATGCTGTGCGCAGTGCACCTGCACATGCGGCAGATGGGCCAGCGTGCGGCGCGCCTGGAACGTCGCGCGCGGGCTTATGTCGGTCGCCAGCAGACGCTCGCAGCGGCTTGCCAGCGCCTCGGTCAACACCCCGTTGGAGCACCCCAGCTCCCAGCCGCGCTGAAAACCGCTGCGCGTCAGGCTCGCCATCAACAGCGCGCGCTTGCGTTGTTCGTACCAGCGGCTGCGATAGCCGAAGGGATCGTCGGTGGCATGCACTTCATCGAAGTACGGCTGGGCGCTCATGCGAAATAGACCTCGTGGGTTCGATAGAAACGGGTGAGTACGTGGGCCGGCAGGATGGGCTCGGCCTGCAGCCGGGCGACATCACCGGTCTGCGTGCGGAACTGGGCGATGGCCTGGCGCTTGCGCCCAGCCACGCCGGAAATATCGAGCAGGCGCGGTGCTTCCCACGCCATGTGCGCACAGTGCGGGTCGAGCCAATGCCAGCCCCATACCGGGTATTCCAGGCGCTTGCAGCCCACCGCGTGCGCCGCCCGCCACGCCGCGCGCCCGGCGGCTTCATGGTCCGGGTGGCCATCGAAGCGCCACGGCGCCAGCACCAGATCGTCTTCGCGCAGGGTCTGCCACAGCCAGTCTTCCAGGCCGGCCTCATGGTCGCTGACGCCGCCATCGGCAATGCCCAGATGGACAATGGCGCTGGCCTCAATAGCCAGTTCGGCCAGTGCGTCGCGCAGTTCCTCGCGCCGCGCCTGGCGCAACCGCTGCGGCGTCCACCAGTGTTCACCGGGGTAGCAGGCCTCGCCATCGGTCACCGCCACCACGATCACATCCAGGCCAAGACCGGCGGCCGCGCACATCAGGCCGCCACAGGCCAGGACCTCATCGTCGGGATGCGGCGCCACTACAACGATGCGCCGCACACCCGCACACAGCTCGGCCAGTTCGGAAGCGGGCTGCTGCCACAGCCAGTCACAGTGATCCCACGCACTTTCTTCCGAGCCGTGGCCGTGGATGAGGGCTACAGCGCCCATGGCATCACCTGCGTAGCGCACTGCTCGCCCAGCCAAGCCCAATCCTTGTCGCCATGGCTCTGCCGCATGAACACCGTCAGGTCGGCCCAGCGCCGGGCGTGTGCCTCTTCCATGCACATGGGCGCCGGGCCCATCGCACGGCCGGCCAGATCCAGCACCTGCGTTGCGGCGCGCTCGACCACGCTGCGCACGCGCACCACCTGCACCCGGTGGGTCAGCTGCGGGGCCAGATCGATGGAGCGTGCCAGCTCGCGCAGCAGGGCGGCGGCCGGTGCCAGCGCCAGGTCGGCCTTGCCCAGCAGCCGCGCACGCAGGCCTTCACTGCAGTCATGCTGCATGCGCTCGGCGATGGCCGTGGCCGCACCAAACCACACGGCCGCAATGCCTGCACCGCCATGCCAGAAGCCGGGTCGATCCAGATAGGCATTCGTCGGCCCGATGGCCTCCGCCTGTGCGTCGTCAAAGCGCACCGTGGTGGAAGGCACCCGGCCCATGCCGGTGGCCGGCCAGGGATCCTCATCCAGCCCGTGCCATTGCGAGGTGTCCACGCGATACAGCTGCACGCCGTCGCTGCCGCGCACGGTCACCAGCGCCGCATCTACCAGGTCGCTGCCCGAACACCACGGCTTGTCACCGCGCAGCCGGCCTGTGGCATCGGCGCGCAGCGTGCACGACGGGCCTTCCGCCGCCCATACCGCCAGCAGCTGGTCCTCCGGCACGGGCGCGCCCAGCTCCTGCAGGATCGCCGTGGCGTCGTAGTGGGCTTCCAGCACCTTGGCCAGGCACAGGTCTTCGTGGCCCATCGCGGCCAGCATCCGCCAGCGCTCCAGCGTGTGCCCGTGGCCGGGCAAGGGAAGATCCTGCAGCTGCAGCAGTCGCTGCCGGGCCAGGTTGGAAAGCGGGGGAGGCAGCACCGGAGCAAGCATGTCGAGTCAACGGCAACGGGTTGGACTGCGAACGTATGCCTGCTGCGGTCACACCGTTGTCTTCCCGGTGTCGCGGGCGGATGAATGCATGCGCACTATTCCTCACGCGCCTTGCGGAAAGCGCGGCTGAGCGCCCATCACGCAGCCTGTACCGTTCATGCTTACCCTGTGAGGACATGCTCGACAGGTCTTCACATGCGGCGCTGCGATCTTCCCGTGTCCTCTCCCGATGCCCAGGCGTATCGCCTGCTGCAGGACAGTGCCTGGGTGCATGCCGGCCTGGCCGAGTCCGCGCCCGCGGAACTGCGCACTGTGCTGACCATGATCCTTGACTGCCCCGAACCGCTGTGGATCGCGTGGGGGCCGGACAACCTGTTCTACTTCAACGACGCATTCTCGCCGTGGATGGGAAACAAACTGGATGGCGCCATGGCCAGCCCGGTCAGGGTTGTCTGGCATGAGGTGTGGGACGAGCTGGGCAGCGCCATCGCCGATGCCATGGCCGGCACGCATCGCAGCTTCCGCAACCTGCGCGTCTTCATGGACCGCGACGGCACGCGACGGGAGACGTTCTGGACGTTTTCGTACTCGCCCATCCGCGTGGCCGACGGCAGTGTCGGCGGCATCCTGTGCGTGGTCAGTGACCAGACCGAATTCGTATCCGAGCGCAACGAGCACTCGCGGCAGGTGGAAACCATCAGCGAGGAAGCCCGGCAGGCGCATGCCGAGCTGGTGCGGGCGCGCGAGCAGCTGCGGCAGTCGCAAAAGCTGGAGGCCATCGGCCAGTTGACCGGCGGCGTCGCCCACGATTTCAACAACCTGTTGCAGGTCATCAGCGGTTCGGTGGACATGCTGCGTTACGGCAGCCCGCGCGACGAACGGCAGAACCGCCACATCGAAGCCATCGGTGCGGCAGCCGACCGCGCGACCAGCCTGGTGTCCCAGCTGCTGTCATTCTCTCGCCGGCAGTCCCTGTCACCCGAGGTGTTCGACCTGTGCGCAGGCATCGAGGGCCTGGCGGACATCATCCGCACGCTGCTGGGCGGCGGCGTCGGCCTGCAGCTCGATCTTGCGGACACACCACTGCACGTGTTGCTGGACAAGACACAGCTGGACACGGCGTTGATCAACCTGGCCGTCAATGCCCGCGATGCAGTCGGCCAGCACGGCACGGTGCGCATCTGCGTGCGCCGGGTGGATGAGATGCCATCGGTCAGGTTCGCACCGCCGCTGAAAGGCGCCTTCGCAGCGGTCTCGGTGAGCGACGACGGCTGTGGCATCGAAGCTTCGGTGATGAGCCAAGTGTTCGACCCGTTCTTCACCACCAAGGGCGTGGGCGAAGGCACCGGGCTGGGGCTGAGCCAGGTCTTCGGTTTCGTCAAGCAATCCGAAGGCGAGGTGGATCTGGAAAGCACGGTGGGCGAAGGCAGCACCTTCGTGCTCTATCTGCCCCTGACGGATCAGGCACCTGCAACAGTCAATGCCTCCGATACGCACGCGCTGCAGGATGCGAAGGGCCTGAACGTGCTGGTGGTGGAAGACAATGTGGATGTCGCCGCGTTTGCGGTTTCTGCTCTGCGTGAACTGGGTTGCGGTGTTTCCCTGGCCCGCAATGGTGGCGATGCGCTGGCCGAGCTGGAGCAGAACCACGCGCGGTACCACGCCGTCTTTTCCGATGTGGTCATGCCGGGCATAAGCGGTCTTGAGCTGGCCAAGACACTACGCAAGCGGTATCCAGAGCTGCACGTGGTGCTGACCAGCGGCTACAGCGAGCTGCTGGCGCGCGAGACCGATCATGGCTTCGCGCTGCTGCGCAAGCCGTACACCCTGGGTGACCTGGCGCGGGCGATCAATCCACCCAAGGCGGCGCATGTGGCGGGTAGCCCTGCCGGAAACGAGACGGTGTGGCGCACGCTGTCCTGAGGGTTACTTCCGGCATTCGTCTGGCCCCTGCCGGGCCTTCATCGTAAGCACTCACTCATGCCAGGGGATGGCCGATGTGCCGTAGTGCGCTGTGGGCGTTGTTGCTTCTGGCCTCACCAATGGTCGCCAACGCGGCCGTACCCAGCGTGCTGGCGTGCGGGGATGACGCTTCAACCACTCTGCGCGGATCCCAGTGCGCTACGGTCGATGTGCCACTGCGCCATGCCGACCCATCAGGCGAGCGCATATCGTTGTTCGTGCGGCGCATACCCGCCAGTAGCCATCACCCCAGGCGTGGCGAGGTCTGGCTGCTCTCGGGTGGCCCGGGCGAGTCAGGGGCATCCCTGTATCCCCTGGTTCGGACCTACCAGCGCGCATTCCCCGGGTTTGATCTTGTGATCCCCGACCACCGCGGCACGGGCCGGTCATCACGTATCTGCCCCCTCCAGGAATCACCTGCCAGCCCGGAAGGAACAGGCCTGGCAGGTGCCGAATGGGGCCCGTGCATCGGCAGCATGTACGCCAACCTTCAGCGCACCTCGGCCTTTTCCATTACCGAGGCCGCGCACGACCTTGGCATTCTGATGTCAGCAGCGGATCGCGGCGGGCAGGTGCTGCTGTATGGCGTTTCCTACGGCACCCAGCTGGCTTTGCGCGCGCTTCAGGTCAATGACCTTCATGTGGATGGCCTCATCCTCGACGGCCTGGTGCCGCCAGAGACCACTGAAACGTGGGATCTCAGCCGGCGCACCGCGCTTGTCGACCAGGTCGGCCGACAGAGCATGGATGAGCGTAGCCTGCAGCGCTATCGCACGCTGCTGGCGGTGAAGGATGCGGCCTGGCAGACGGACGTGCCGGGGGGCGACCTGCGCCGCTTCTTCGCTGCACTGCTGAGTTTCCCATCGCTGCGTGATCGAATCCCGGAGATCGTGCATGACCTTTCCGAGAGTGACAGCCGCTCGCTGATCGCCACGGTGAAGGACTGGAACACCGCGCTGGCGCAGCTTGGACAGGGGGGAAACAACCAGCCCGCCCTGCCGCTGGTGATGCTCATTGCCGCCTCGGAGAACAACGCACGTCCGCAGCTCAGCCTGGACACTGTCAATGAAGAGGCCAAGGATGCGCTGTTCATCAGCCCCATCCCCGGCCTGCTTGTGGCTGGCAGTGTCCCGCGCTATCCGCGTGATGCCTGGTTCGGGAAGACCCCCGATACCCTGCCCCGGACACTGATCCTGCACGGGACGCTGGATCCGAACACCGCATACACCGGTGCCAAGGAGCATGCTGCGATGCTTGCCAGGTCGGGGCCGGTCACCTTCCACACGGTGGACCGCGGCGCCCATCTGCTGCCGCTGGTGGCGCCAGGCTGCTTCGTTGCCGCCGTCGGCAGTTTCATCGATGACGGCGTGGTCAGCGGGCACTGTGCAGAGCCTGCGGCAGAGTGAGAGAACCCCCGGACCGGCGCAGGTCTGCCGGGGCTGGTAAGGAGCCCGGGCACAGCGCAGCCATCAGAAGCCTCCGGATCCAGACGACCTGGAACCAAAACTGGCGCGGTACCTGGAAGGAGAGATGTGCAGCTCACGGCGGAAGGCCGCGCGGAACGTTTCGACTGACGCAAAACCGCACTTGGCCGCAACACTTTCCAGCGAGGCTTCG
This sequence comes from Stenotrophomonas sp., assembly GCA_003510825.1. Classification (GTDB taxonomy): domain Bacteria; phylum Pseudomonadota; class Gammaproteobacteria; order Xanthomonadales; family Xanthomonadaceae; genus Stenotrophomonas. Next base: position 2,651 of record DOKO01000418.1, on the reverse strand, counting down.
CCCTGCTCGAGCAGGGCCCGCGCGGCACGAATGCGTTCCCGCAGCAACCACACTGCGGGGGTAACGCCGATCGTGCTTTGAAACCGACGGTAGAAGTTGCGCTCGCTCATGGCGGCCGCAACCGCCATTTCCCGGGTGGAGATCGGACGATCGAGGCGCTGCCGTGCCCACTCGAAGACATCATCGAAAAGTTCGTGCCTGCGGGATGGTACGGGGGCCGTGACGAACTGGCGCTGCCCGCCCTCCCGGTGAGGCTGCATGACAAGACGCTGGGCCACGCCATTGGCCACGGCGGTTCCGTAGTCATTGCGGATGATGTGCAACCCAGCATCGATGCCCGCAGCGCTACCGGCCGATGTAATGACGTTCCCGCTGTGGACGTAGAGCGCATCCGGCACAAGCGAGGCCTTCGGGAACATCTCGTGGAAAACCGACGCGTATCGCCAGTGTGTGGTTGCCTCCCGCCCGTCCAGAAGACCACAGTGCCCAAGCAGAAACGCCCCTGAGCAGATGCTCATGAACCTGGCCCCTCTCTCGTTGGCGGCTGTCAGCGCTTCGCGCAGCTCGGTCGTCGGTGCAGCTTCAGGCGCGCTCCATCCTGGAACAACGATGGTTCCCGCGCTCTCAAGACACGTAAGGTTGCTTTCCCCGGCGATGCGCAGACCCCCGATGCCACTGAGGACCGACGGTTCCGTCATCACCACCTTGAAGTCATACCAGGGGATGTCCAGTTCCGGGCGCTTCAGCCCGAACAGCTCGGTGGCGATGCCGAACTCAAACAGGCAGAGCCCTGGATAGGCCAGACAGACGACCGTGTGGCGGAATGACGCCTTGGCGGTATTCAACCGATCTTTGTCCATGCTGCCAGTTTAGAAGACGAGACCAACGGGTCAATCTATCCGCGTCCCCAGTGGAGCCCGCCAATGCCAACCCCTGTTCAACAGTTCGCTGCAGCACCCTCTGCCGAGGCTGCTGCCCACTTCCAGCGCAAGCTGCGCTTTGAGACCGACTGTTGGGACGTGCACGCGTCGATGGCACAGGACAGCAGCGCATTCGTGCTGCTGGATGTCCGATCCGGAGACCTGTACGCCGCCGGCCACGTTCCTGGAGCGATCAATCTGCCGCACGGCAAAATCGTGGCTGGAAAACTGCACAGCTATCCATTGCAGACCCTGTTCGTGGTCTATTGCGCTGGTCCCCACTGCAATGGCGCGGACAAGGCAGCCGCGCGTCTTGCGGCGTTGGGAAGGCCGGTCAAGCTGATGATCGGGGGCGTGACCGGGTGGCTGGACAAAGGCTTCGCCCTGGCCAGTTCCCCCGCCCCGGCCTCGCTCACCCAGGTGGGGTCAGACTAGCCCGGTCGTTCGGCATGGCGGCGCAGCGGGCCGGCGCCGCCACTCATTGCCCACTGAACCGGCGTTGCCGGATGTGCTCGACACGCCCTCTGGCTGTGACCAGGGTGGAGACCAGCCACTGGCTTGAGCAGTCCGCTGGCGCTAGCAACAGGATTTCGATGCCTGCGCCCTGCGCTGTGCCTTTCCACACCTCCACCGCGCCTTCAGCGTGGACCTGGTGCAGGCCCAGCTCCAGCGCCAATGCGATCAACTCCGGCCTTCCCTGAATCCCATCAAGCGCACTGCACAGCGCATCAAAGTGGCCGTCCCTCACTCCCGCTTCCATCGTTCCCTGTCTGCTTTCCGCCATCGCTTCCAGACTACTTGATGACCGGCAGGGTGCGACGAAGCCAGTCTGAATCACTCAGGCACGCGCCGCCGATTTTCAGCGGCACGCCCCTTATCAGTCGCCGACGACTTTCGGCAGCAGCAGTTCAAATCGGCTGCCCTTTCCCACCGCGGAAGAGACGATCACCGCTCCCCCAGCCTGGCGGACGGCGCTGTGCACCTGGGACAGGCCAAGCCCGGATCCTTCACCCACCGGCTTGGTCGTGAAATACACCTCGAACAAGCGCGATTGCACGGCGTCGCTCATGCCTTCGCCCGTATCGGTCACGCTCAGGGTGACGTAAGGCCCTTCGGCGAGCCCGTCCACCGGATCCTCGGCACCTACCGTGCGGGTCCCTGTGTCAATCCGTATTTCATCCCCGGGCTGGCAGGCGTCACGCGCGTTGATGACCAGGTTCAACAGCGCGCGCTCGATCGTGTTCCGATCCACCATCGCGCAGCACACCGATGGGCAGGCAGCAATCTCAAGCTGCGCACGCTTGCCCACGGCCTGCCTGAGCAGGGGCGCCATGCTCTGGATCATCCCGGCCAGATCAACAGACTCAGGCGTGTAGGGATGGCGACGGGCAAAGCCGATCAGGCGCCTGGACAGGGCCGTGCCCTGTTCAAGCGACGCTTCGGCAATCCGAAGGTAGCGCGAGGTGCCCTCGCTGAGCTCGCCGCTGTCCAGGACCAGATCAACCGCCGAGACCGCAGACTGCAGGACGTTGTTGAGATCATGCACGACGCCCGCCAGCAGCTGCCCGACCGCCTCGCCCTTCTGGGCCTGGTCAGCGATGACCTCGGCAGCCTTCTGAGCGGCAACCGCGAACCGACGCCCCTCCGAGGCTTCATGGTGCATCACCTCCAGCTCCTGATAGGCCAGGTTGGTCGCCATCAGGCGTGATTGGAGATCCCGTACCAGGCTCG
>DOKO01000417.1 GCA_003510825.1 Stenotrophomonas sp. | reverse complement strand
ACGTTGACGTTGACGTTGCCTCGGCAGGTGCAGGGCGCAGCCCTGCCGGTGATACGCTACCGCCAGCGACTACGACGGAGGCGGGATGGGGGCGATCGTGTTGTTGCCGCTGGGCGTGGACGATGCCGCGCTCGACCGCTGCCTGGCCGCGCTCGACGCCGGCACCGCCGCGGGCACCGCGGTATGGCTGGCTGATGACGCACAGGCCGGGCCGCGCGCGCAGGCCGTGGTCGAACACTGGCTCGCGCATACGCCGCTGCAGGCCGAATACACCCGCCGCGCGCGACCACTCGGCGAAGTCGCCCACCTCGATGAAATGCTGCGCGCCTGCGAAGGACTGGACGTCGCCGTGCTCGCCCCGGACAGCGTCCCCGCGCCCGGCTGGCTGCAGCAGCTGCAGGCGGCCTTCGCCCGCGATGCCGCCATTGCCACCGCCACGCCCTGGTGCAATGCCGGCGAAACCGCCGCGTGGCCGCGGCTGGGCGAAATCAATCCCGAGCCGGCCGATACCGCGCTGCTGGCCCACACCTGTGCAGGCCTGCCGAACCTGCACCCGGAACTGCCCTCGGCGGTCACCCATGCCGTGCTGGTGCGCGGCAACGCGCGGCGCCGTGCCGGTGGCCTCGACACCGACAGCTACCTTGGCTGGAACGCGGCACTGGTCGACCTCAGCCTGCGCATGGCCGGGCTGGGCTGGCGCAACGTGCTGTGCGAAAACGCCTTCGTCAGCCGCGCCGGCGAGGCCGTCAGCCGCGAGGGCGATCTGGAGGCCCTCGCCGCGCGGTGGCCGGGCTGGATGCCGCGGCTGGCCGATTTCCTCATGCACGACCCGCTGCATGCGCTGCGCGATGACCTGCAGCAACGGTTGCAGCAGGCGATAATGCCGCGAGAGCAGGGCGACCTGTTCGCCACGCCACCGCCGCCGGAGTCGCCTGCTTGAACCCTGCCATCGCCGCCATCGTCGTCACCTACCAGAGCGGCAGCACCATCGATGCCTGCCTGTCGCGGCTGCGCCAGGCGCAGGACGTGGCCGAGATCCGCGTGGTGGACAACGGTTCGCAGGATGACACGCTGGAAATCGTGCAGCGCCACGCCAGTCACGACCCGCGGGTGCGCTTCATCGGCAACCCGGACAATCCCGGCTTTGCCGCCGCCAACAACCAGGGCGTGGCCGATTCAAGCAGTCCCTGGCTGGCCTTCATCAATCCCGACCTGCTGGTGGAGGAGGACACCCTGGCGGCGCTGCGCCTGCGCGCGCTGGAACTGGGTGACTGCCTGCTGGGCGTGGAGCAGGTGGACGAACACGGCTTCGCCGACGATGCCGTGCGCCGCCGCGATCCCGATTTCCTGGCCATGCTGCGTTCGCCCGGACGCGGCGGGCGGCTGGCCATCCCGCGCGACCCGGCGCAGGCGATGCAGCAGGTGCCGGCGCTGTCCGGTGCGTTGCTGCTGATGCCGCGCGCGCTGTTCGACCGGCTCGGTGGCTGGGATGCCGGCTACCGCCTGCACGCCGAGGACCTGGACCTGTGCCGCCGCGTGCGCGAGGCGGGCGGCGTGGTGGCCATCGCCAATGATCTGCGGGTGACGCACGTGCGCGGAGTGTCCAGCCGCTCGCGGCCGTTCTTCGTCGAATGGCACAAGCACCGTGGCCTGTGGCGCTACTTCAGCAAGTTCGAGGCGAAGCAGCGTTCAGCGCCGGTGCGGGTGCTGGTGTGGGGCGCGATCTGGGCCCATGCGCTGATGCTGGTGCCGCGGCTGCTGCGCAAGGCGCTCTGATCCCGGTAGAGCCGAGCCCGGGAAACGCGTTTGACCCGAACGGGCGCATAATTGCCCCATGGCCATCATCCAGTCCCTGCTCGACACCGACCTGTACAAATTCACCATGATGCAGGCGGTGCTGCACCAGCACCCCGGCGCCCTGGTCCAGTACCGGTTCAAGTGCCGCACCCCCGGTATCGACCTGGCGAGCTACATCGACCAGATCAACGAAGAGATCGACCATCTGTGCAGCCTGCGCTTCAGCAACGAAGAGCTGGACTACATGCGTGGCCTGCGCTTCGTGAAGCCCGACTTCGCCGATTTCCTCGGCCTGTTCCACCTCGATCGCAAGTACATCCAGCTGAAGCCGTCGACGACGGTGCCGGGCGAGATCGACCTGGACATCACCGGTCCCTGGCTGCACACCATCCTGTTCGAAGTGCCGCTGCTGGCGATCATCAACGAAGTCTGGTTCCGCAACACCACCACCGCTGATTTCGCCGAGGGCGAACGCCGCCTGCAGGCCAAGGCCGCGCTGCTGCGCGATACCCCCGGCTTCGAACAGTGCCGCATCGCCGATTACGGCAGCCGCCGCCGCTACTCACGCGACTGGCATGCGCGCCTGCTGCCGCTGCTGCGCGATGCACTCGGCCCGCAGCTGGTCGGCACCAGCAACGTGCACTTCGCCCGTCTGTACGGCATGACCCCGCATGGCACCATGGCCCACGAATACCTGCAGGCGTTCCAGGCCCTTGGCCCGCGCCTGCGTGATTCACAGGTGGCCGCGCTGGAATCGTGGGCGCGCGAATACCGCGGCGACCTCGGCATCGCCCTGTCCGACGTGGTCGGCCTGGATGCGTTCCTGCGCGATTTCGACATGTACTTCTGCAAGCTGTTCGACGGCGTGCGCCACGATTCGGGCGATCCGTTCGACTGGGGCGACCGCATGCTCGCCCACTTCCAGCAGCGCCGCGTCGATCCGCGCAGCAAGGTGCTGGTCTTCAGCGACGGCCTGGACATCACCAAGGTCATGCGCCTGTATGACTACTTCCGTGGGCGCTGCCAGGTGGCCTTCGGCGTCGGTACGCACCTGACCAACGATCTTGGCCCGACCCCGCTCAACATCGTCATCAAGATGGTCCGCTGCAACGGCCAGCCGGTGGCCAAGCTGAGCGATTCGCCGGGCAAGAGCATGTGCGATGACCCGGGCTACCTCAGCTACCTGCGCCAGGTCTTCGAACTGCCGCCGGAAACGCCCCAGGGCTGATCCCCGGGGCGGTCTGCCTGTGCCGGAGGCTCAGGGGTAGTCGACGCGCACCAGGTAAGCCCCCTGCAGCGGCTGCTGCTTCGGGGCTTCCAGGCGGTAGTTTTCCGAGAACACCAGATCACCCGCGCGCAGGCTGCGTGCGGCCACGGCCAGCTGCTGGCCCTGGCGCTTGCCATCGCGCAGCACCGCGCCCTGGCCTTCATCCATCGCCACCAGTGCGACCGTCGCGCCCTTTGCCGACAACGGGCAGCCTTCCAGGCGCAGCTGCTGTGCGTCCACGCGCGCCGAACAGCCCGGATCGACGATGCGACCGCTGAAGCGGATCGTGCCGCCATCGGCATGTGCCAGCGAACTGACACCCATCAGGGCCACGCAGAGCAGGATCGAGGTCTTCATGACGTTCTCTGGTTCGGTATGAGTCTGTTAACGACAGCCCCGAACAGTCTTTAAGGGTCAGAATTCCGATCTGGAAGGTGCGTCACTGAGCAATAGTGATGCGCGTCAAACATTGCGTTTTTGCTTTGAAAACAGCCTCCTCCTCGCTGCGTGACACGCGTGTAAACCACGTTCCGCAGGAGTGTGACGTGCGTTCGAAACTCGTCGAACACATGGCGGGTTATCACGCCAAATATTTGGCGTCAATGTGCGATGCGACACATCTAATGCGTGAACTGCATCACAGTTGTGATCTATACTGTCGTCTCGGGCCCCAAGGATGGCTTCATCGCGGGTCCGGCCACAGGTGAGACGCAAGGATGGGTCTGATGCCCGGCAGTGCTCCTTGCTTCCTCCTCTACGTCCACATTTCTCAGTAGGGTTAGAAAGCAAATGCGCAAGATCAATCTGTTCGCCGTCCTCCTGCTCGCCGCCGCACCGCTGGCCGCCAACGCTGCCGATGGCACGATCAACTTCACCGGCAAGGTCACCGCCAAGACCTGCGAGATCAACGCCGGCACCAGCAAGGACTTCACCGTTCCCCTGCCGCCGGTCGGTACCACCGCCCTGAAGAACGCCGGTGACGTCGCTGGCCGTACCAACTTCTCGATCAACCTGACCAACTGCGCTGCCGGCAAGGTCGCCACCTACTTCGAGCCGGGCGCCACCGTCGACTCGAGCACCGGCAACCTGGTCAACACCCTGAGCGGCAGCGCCAGCGCCACCAACGTGCAGCTGCAGCTGCTGACCGCCAGCGGCGCCGCGGTGAAGGTGACTGGCACCGGCACGCTGCAGGCCGGTACCTGGACCGATGTCGTCGACAAGGGCGCGGCCAAGCTGGACTACTCCGCCCAGTACTTCGCCACCGGCCAGTCGACCGCCGGCGACGTCGCCAGCAGCGTCAGGTACACGATCATCTACAACTGATCGTAGCTGCACCGTCCCTGCCCGATGCAGCCATCGGGCAGGGCTTCGTTCCATTTCCCGGGTCGTCCTTCCGATGAAAGCCATCCTTTCCCGGGCGCTGCTGCTGGCGGCGCTCTCGCTGCCCCTGTGCCAGAGCGCCCAGGCCGGCGTCGTCATCAACGGTACCCGGGTGATCTATCCGGCGCAGTCGCGCGAAGTGACCGTGCAGGTGGACAACACCGGCGACGCGCCGTCGCTGGTCCAGGCCTGGATTGATTCCGGTGATGCGGAGCAGACGCCGGAAACGAGCGACGCCCCGTTCGTGCTGACCCCGCCGATCAGCCGCGTGGAAGCCGGCCGCAGCCAGGCGCTGCGCATCATCTTTACCGGCAAGGCGCTGCCCAGCGACCGTGAATCGGTGTTCTGGTTCAACGTGCTGGATGTGCCGCCCTCGCCGCAGGCCACCCCGGGCGAAGAACAGAACCTGCTGCAGGTTGCATTCCGCTCGCGCCTGAAGCTGTTCTATCGCCCGCAGGGGCTGCCCGGCACCGCCAACGATGCGCCCGCGCTGCTGCGCTGGAGCCGCACGGGCAACCGCCTGCGCGTGGAAAATCCGAGCCCGTTCCACGTCACCCTGGCCGAAGTGCGTGCGCTGGCAGGCACCCAGGATGCCGTGGTCGAGGAACAGGGAAAAATGCTGGCACCTGGCCAGCAGCTGGAGTTCACCGCGCCGGCCACCACCGCGCAGGTGCGCTTCACCACCATCAATGATTTCGGCGGGCGCGTGGAGCGCACCGTCACCGTCGGAAGCGGGAGCTGATCGAACGGCTGCATGCAGGCAGCGCGCCCCCCGTCATGGCTGCATCGCGGCCGTCGTCAAGGAATGTCAGTGTGATTGGAAACAGATTGACATTGTCGATTCAGCAGGCCGTGTGCCTGCTGGCTGCGGGAATCGCCAGCCCAGGATGGGCCGTGGCGGCGCCGGCCAACCTCGGCGAGCAGGCGCTGATGGCGCAGAGCGCCGCGGCAACCGCGCGCGTGCCGGAACAGGCCCAGTTCAATTCAAGTTTCCTTTCCGGGCAGGCCGGCAAGGTGGATCTGTCCGCCTTTGCCAACGGCAACCCGATGGTGGCCGGTACCTACCGCGTCGACATCTACGTCAATGGCGCCTGGCAGGGCCGCCGCGACCTGCAGTTCAAGGCTGACGCACAGGGCAAGGTGGACGCCTGCCTCGGCATGCCGCTGCTGGAGGAGTTCGGCGTGGACAGCGAAGCAGTACTGGCCCAGCAGGATCCTGCACTGGCCATCGATGCCGCTGCCTGCGTCCCGGTGCAGCAGCGCATGGCCGATGCCTTCGGCGCCTACGACGGCGGCAACCTGCGCTACGACCTGAGCATTCCGCAGGTGTTCCTGCGCCGCCATGCGCGTGGCTACGTCAGCCCGGCGCTGTGGGACCGCGGCATCAACGCCGGCTTCGTCGGCTACAGCTTCAACGCCATCAACAGCGACCTGCGCACCGAAGACGGTGGCCGCAACCAGAGTGCCTATCTCGGCCTCAACGCTGGCTTGAACCTGGGGGGCTGGCAGTTCCGCCATGATTCCAACCTGACCTGGAACAGCGGCGAGGGCCGCCACTGGCAGAGCATCGCCACCTACGCCCAGCGCGGTATCCCGCAGGTGCGCGGCCTGCTGACCGTGGGCGATGCCTACACCAGTGGCGAGCTGTTTGATTCGATCGGTTTCCGCGGCATCAGCCTGGTCACCGATGACCGCATGCTGCCCGATTCGCTGCGTGGCTACGCACCGGTGGTGCGCGGCATCGCCGAGACCAACGCGCGCATCGAAGTGCGGCAGAACCAGCAGCTGATCTACTCCTCCACCGTATCGCCGGGCAGCTTCGTCATTGATGACCTGTACCCGACCGGCTACGGCGGCGACCTGGAAGTACTGGTGATCGAGGCAGACGGCCGCCGCCGCGCGTTCAAGGTGCCGTTCGGCTCGGTGCCGCAGATGCTGCGCCAGGGCGTTTCGCGCTACGCGCTTACTGCCGGCCAGGTGCGCAGCGCGCAGCTGCTGGATGACCCGTGGATGCTGCAGGGCACCTACCAGCGCGGCCTCAGCAACCGGTTCACCGTGTATGGCGGCAGCGCGCTGGGCAAGGGCTACGGCTCGGTGCTGTATGGCGTTGGCCTGGCCACGCCGCTGGGTGCCTTCGCCGTCGATGTCACCCACGCGCGGACGGAGTTCGATCACATGGCCGGCCGTTCCGGTGCCAGTGTGCGCCTGAGCTACGCCAACCTCATCACTGAGACCAACACCAACTTCGCGCTGGCCGCGTACCGCTATTCCACCGGCGGCTTCTACAGCCAGCAGGATGCGCTGCTGGCGCGCGAGGACGACGCGCGGGGCATCGATCCTGCCCTGCGTGGGCGCCAGCGCAGCCAGTTCCAGCTGACCCTGAACCAGCCGCTGGGGCAGCATGGGGGCGCGCTGTACCTCACCGGTGCGATGCGCGATTTCTATGATCGCCCCGGCACCAGCAAGCAGTACCAGCTGGGCTACAACAACGCCTGGCGCTCGCTGAACTACGGCATCTCCGCCGTGCGGACCGAGCAGGGCGACGGCGGCACGGCCGACACCCAGTACCTGTTGTCGCTCAGCGTTCCGCTGGGTCGCCGCAGCGGCCAGCCGATGTCCTTCAGTGCCGACGTCGGCGTGCGCGACCGCAGCGGCTACGACAACAGCCGCATCGGCATGACCGGTGCGGCCGGCGCGGATGGCAACTTCACCTACGGCGCAGCGTTCTCGGACAGCCGCAACGGCGCATCCACCGCCACAGCCAACGCCGAGTACCGCAGCCGCTATGCATCGCTCAGTGGCTCCTACGGCCAGTCCAGCGATTTCCGCCAGGCATCGGTGGGCGCCAACGGCAGCCTGGTGGTCCACGCCGGCGGCGTTACCTTCACCCCGCAGCGTGGCGACACCATGGTGCTGGTCGAGGCCAAGGGCGCGCGCGACGCACGCGTCACCAACGCACCGGGCCTGCGCATCGACGGTCGTGGCTACGCGGTGGTGCCCTATGTTTCGCCGTACCGCCTCAATACGGTCACCCTCGACCCGCAGGGCATGTCGCAGGACGTGGAGCTGGACGGCAGCAGCCAGTCGATCGCGCCCTATGCCGGTGCCATCAGCTACCTGCGCTTCGATACGCGCCAGGGCCGTGCGCTGCTCATCCAGGTCCGCAATACCGATGGCAGCACGCTGCCGTTCGGCTCGCAGGTGAAGGACGAGCAGGGCCAGCCGGTGGGCATGGTCGGGCAGGGTGGCCGCGTCTACGTGCGCAGCGAACACGACCGTGGCCAGCTGCTGGTCGAGTGGGGCGTCGCCGCCGACCAGCGCTGTACCCTTGAATACACGGTGCCTGCGGGCACCACGGCCGGCCCTGCCGGATTGATTGCCGTGGAGGCAGCATGCCGATGAAGACGTTCCGCCGGGGCACCCTGGCGATGGCCCTGCTGGCCGCGGGCATGGGCCTGGGGTTGTCGGGGCAGGCGCTGGCCTCGTGCGGGCTCAACAACCCCTGGTTCTTCTCGCCTCAGGATGTCCAGATGGACATGGGGCAGGTGGTCATTCTGCCCGGTACGCCCGTGGGCGGGATCATCAAGGAGCTTGTGGTCGGCATTGACAACCGCACCAACATCGCCAGCTGCGATGGTTCTGGCGGCAGCGCCATCGGCATCTTCAACAACGCCGCCCAGCAGCGCCAGGTGGCGAATTTCCCCAATGTCTATGCCACCGACGTGGCCGGCGTCGGCATCCGTGTCTATCGAAACTCGGGTGACATCCAGACCTACTATCCGCATACCCTGCAGCTCAGCCGCAACACGAACCTGTCGCTGAGTGGTGGCACGTTCCGGGTACAGCTGATCAAGACCGCTGCCCAGACCGGTTCGGGCAGCATCGCCCCCAACGGACGCTTCACCACGTATTACTACAACGGCGACGGCGCGGGCCGGCCGGTGCTGACCTCGACGTTCCGTGCCACAGGCACCACCGTCGTCAGCCCCACCTGCGAAGTGGATGCGGGCAGCCGCAACATCGTGGTGGATTTCGGCAGCGTGCCGAACTCGTCCTTCAGCGGGGTGGGCTCGCGTGCCGTGGATCGTGATTTCAGCATCACCCTGCGCTGCCAGGGCAGCAACGTGGCGCAGTACCAGAGCACCATCGGCATCCAGCTCGATGCCACGTCGGCCAGTGGCAACCAGCCCGGCACGCTGGCCATCACCAGCGGCAGCAACAGCGCCACCCGCATCGGCATCCAGATCGTGCGCCGCAACGGCAGCAGCGAGCAGAACATCACCTTCGGCGACAGCCTGATGCTGGGTGACACGGTCAACGGCACCTCGTCGATGAGCCTGCCGCTGCGCGCGCGCTACATCCAGACCCAGGCCGGTACGGTGGGAGCAGGCGAGGCCAACGGCACCGCGACGTTCACCATCACGTACAACTGACCTGCCGCCGGCTCCGCTCATTTTCCGGTAGCGCCGGGCCATGCCCGGCGAGCGCGCAGCGCGGTCGCGTTATTCCAACGCGTAACGCAGCACGAACAGCGTCGCCACCAGCCACACCGCCGGGTGCACCTCGCGCCAGCGGCCGGTGCCGGCCTTCAGCGCGGCATAGGCGATGAAACCGAATGCCAGGCCATTGGCGATGGAATAGGTGAACGGCATCGCCAGCGCACACAGCGCCGCCGGCACCGATTCGGTCAGGTCGCTCCAGTCCACTTCCACAAGTTCGCGCAGCATCAGGCCGGCCACGAACAGCAGGGCAGGGGAGGTCGCATACGCCGGCACCATTGCTGCCAGCGGCGAGAACAGCAGCGCGGCCAGGAACAGCGCCGACACCACCAGTGCGGTCAGCCCGGTACGGCCGCCCACCTGCACGCCCGAAGCGCTTTCGGCAAACGCGGTGGTGCTGCTGGTGCCCAGCAGCGAACCCGCCACGATGGCGGTGCTGTCGGCCAGCAGCGCACGGCCAAAGCGCTTCTGCGCGCCCGGCAGTTTCAGCAGGCCGGCACGACCGACCACGCCGTACAGCGTGCCGGTGGCATCGAACACTTCCACCAGCACGAACACCAGCACCACCTGCAGCAGCACCGCGATCGGCGCGCCGCCGTCGTGGTGCAGCAGGCCGGGCAGGTCCAGCTGCAGGAAGGTCGGTGCCAGGCTCGGCGGCAGCGAGACCAGGCCGTGGTACTGCACGTCACCCAGCGCCCAGCCGGCGCCGGTGACGGCGAGGATGCCGATCAGGATCGCACCGCGCACGCGCCGCGCTTCCAGCACCGCGATCAGCAGGAAGCCGCCGAGTGCGAGCAGCGGCGGTGCGGTGTTCAGCGGGCCCAGCGCCACCAGGGTGTCTTCGTTGCCGACGATCACCCCGGATTTCTGCAGCGCGATGATCGCCAGGAACAGGCCGATGCCGGCCACGATGGCCGAGCGCAGCGATGACGGAATGCCGGCCACCAGCCACGCGCGCACGCCGGTCAGCGACAGCACCAGGAACACCAGCCCGGAAATGAACACCGCGCCCAGTGCCTGCTGCCACGGCAGGCCGGCCGCGCCGACCACCGTAAAGGCGAAGAATGCGTTCAGACCCATGCCCGGCGCCATGCCCACCGGGAAATTGGCTGCCAGTGCCATCACTGCCGAACCCAGCGCGGCGGCCAGGCAGGTGGCGACGAATACTGCGCCGGCATCCATGCCCGTGGTCCCGAGGATTTCCGGGTTGACGAAGACGATGTAGGACATCGTCAGGAAGGTGGTGACACCGGCCAGCAGCTCGGTGCGCACGGTGGTGCCGTGCTGCTGCAGCTGGAACAGGCGTTCGAACAGGGACATGGGGGTACTCACACCAATTGGGCGTCACCACCAACGGTGGTGACCTGCCGAAAGCAGAACGTGGGTACCGACCGTTGGTCGGTACGCCTTCCGTCACCACCAACGGTGGTGACCTACCAGAATGCAGAACGGCCGCGCAGAGCGCGGCCGTTCTTCCTTTCTTATTTCAGCGCCTTGAAGCGCAGGCGCTTCGGCGCGGCGTCGTCGCCCATGCGGCGG
>DOKO01000066.1:933-22736 GCA_003510825.1 Stenotrophomonas sp. | reverse complement strand
GGGGCTGCGGTGGCGCTGGGCAGCGGGCGCACGCTGCTGGATGACGAAGCACTGGCGACCCTGGCGCGCGCGGCGCCGCTGCCGCCGCCACCCGCCAGCCTGCCGGGTGATCCACTGGAAGTGGTTGTGCCGGTCAGCTTCTTCCTCGATGGGCGTTGAAGGAGCCATGAGCATGGCCGCCCACATCCGTGCTTCTTGATATTCCTCACGAACCGCCATCCCGGTGAGGTCGCATACTGTGGCCATCTGCCCGTCCGGGCCACTTCGGGAATCGATCATGCGCCGCCACGCTGTTTCCCTTGCTGCTGCACTGCTGTGCTCCGCCTTCGCGGCCCCGGCCATGGCCGCCGTGCCGTTCTTCAACGCCAGCTGCCCCGGCGGCCTGGATGTGCACGCCGACGAGGGCGGCCCGGTGTACGTGCAGGGGCGGGAGGCGGCGCTGAAGCGCTTCAACGACCGCTATTTCGAAGCGCGCGACGCGCAGAGCGGGGTGACGCTGTCGATCACCACCGGTGACGACGGTGCGCCGCAGATAAGCTACACCGGCCGCGGTGGCGCCAACGGCATCTGCCAGGTCAGCGGCGGCGCGCCCGTGGCAGGCGAGCGGCACGATCGCCGCCGCCACGATGACAGTGACGATGACGAAGGTGCGGCGCTGCCGCGCGAAGTCACCTGCGAATCCACCGACCAGCGCCAGGTGTCGTGCGAGATGGACACGCGCGGCAACGTGGAAGTCGCCCGCCAGATCAGCCACACCCGCTGTGAGCAGGGCCAGAACTGGGGCCTGTCGCGGCATTCGGTGTGGGTGAACGGCGGCTGCCGCGCGGTGTTCCGCAATACCTCGCGCGCTGCGTACACCGCACCCAGCGGCGGCACTGCGCTGGGGTCCTGCAACACGCGCAAGGGCGCACAGGGCACGCTGGTGACCCAGGTGCCGGTGGGCAGCGACTACCAGGAACTGATCATCGATTACCCGGATGGACGGTTCCTGTGCATGCTGCATAACAACGGTGAAGTGCAAAGCGTGACCCCGGTGCGCCGCCGCTGAGTGCCGGACTGCCCCCGGCGTGCGCGCGGGGGCCTGCGGGGAGGCGACACCATCGACTATTCGCCGCTGGCGGTCGCTGAGTCTGCCGCCGGAGCAGATGCAGTTGCTGAGTCAATGCAGAGATTGGTGACCTGTAGACGAGTGCCTGGTCCGGGATCCCTCGGCATGGAGGAGCTCTCGCACTCACTGCTTCCGGTCTGCTGAACCTTGCATTCGCCCATCACGCAGGCCCAGGTAGTTCCAGTGGCCAAGGTCAGATCCACAACGCTCGTGCTGCGTCCGCTCTGGACGAGGGCGTACGACAAGCTCAACGGATCATTGCCATACCTTGAGTGACCCCGGCCGGTGAGCAGAATCCACTTGCCCTTCCCACCTGTCGCTTGCTCCTCGGACGTCAGTGCTGACAACGAGCTCGCGCCAAAATCTTCTCTACCCGTTACTCGCGTGTCGAACCCAACAAGTCGAATGAATCCCTGCGACTCCAGTCGGACGAGGCGCTCGATCAGTTCCAGGTTCGCGGCACTTGATCGACCGTCCCTCGATCTGGCCCAGAAGACGTCCCGGAACACGTCCTGCCTCCCGCGTTCGACTGAGTCTCTGACGGCTTTGATGGAAGATGCGGGCATTTCCACGCCTACAAGGGGTGGACTCGAATTCGATGCGAATTTACAGACAGCATCGAAGAACAATTGCGGCGTTTGGACGTTCCCGTGAATCTCGCCAAAAACGATAGCGTCGAAGCCATCGGCATCCACCGAGCTCAAGGTTGCATTTCCACCTGCAGTGCACTCAACCGGCGCGTCATCGGCCTCCTTGCAAGAGGCTGAAAGAACACCCAGTGCCAACAGCACGAACGTGCGGGCGATGTTCAATGTGCCTCCCAATCCATGGGAATCCTTGGCGCGTCCCTGCTGTACAGATTCTGCAAACCACTCTCCTTGGGTTCGAACAGCCGTTTCCCACGTTGCCTTCCCGCGGATACTCGGCACTCCCATTGTCGCGGTCAAGGGAACTGCGTCATCCGGTCTTGTTGTGGGGCTGATCGCACGTCCCGGGGGGAGGTGGCTGGGAGTAGGGGGGATTCCAGAGAGCCAGGGAAGTGCTTGCCGCGCTCTGATCGTCGAATGTTCCTGCTGCACCGCCGCGAGTGGTGTCACATCCCTCTGGCTAGACTGTGCTTCTTTTTCGTCTGCAGGAGGCACCCATGGCCCACCCCATTTCCGTCACCCTGATCGGCGTGCCCACCGACGTGGGCGCGGGCCATCGTGGTGCACGGCTTGGCCCGGAAGCCCTGCGCGTGGCCGGCCTGCCGGAGGCGCTGGAGGCGCGCGGCGTGGACGTGCGCGATCTGGGCAACCTGGATGGCCCGCGCAACCCGTGGACCTCGCCGGTGCAGGGCTACCGCCACCTGGACGAGGTGGTGGCCTGGAACCGCGCGCTGATGGACGCCAGCTACGCCGAACTGCAGGCCGGGCGCATGCCGATCATGCTGGGCGGCGACCATTGCCTGGGCATTGGCTCGATCACCGCCGTCGCCCGCTGGTGCCGCGAACAGGGCAAGACCCTGCGCGTGCTGTGGCTGGATGCGCATTCGGATTTCAACACCAGCGATGTCACTCCGTCGGGCAACATCCACGGCATGCCGGTGGCCTGCCTGTGCGGCCTCGGCCCGGACGCGCTGACCCAGCTGGGCGGCAGCAGCCCGGCCATCACCCCGGCGCAGATGCACCAGATCGGCATCCGTTCGGTGGACCCGGACGAGAAGCGCCTGATCAAGACCCACAAGGTCGATGTCTACGACATGCGCTACATCGACGAGAACGGCATGAAGCGCACCGTGGAAGCGGCGCTGGCCGGCATCGACGAGAACACCCACCTGCACGTCAGCTTCGACGTGGACTTCCTCGACCCGAGCATCGCCCCGGGCGTGGGCACCACGGTGCCGGGCGGGGTGAACTACCGCGAGGCGCAGCTGGTGATGGAGATGATCGCTGACAGTGGCCGCATGGGCTCGTTGGACATCGTTGAACTGAACCCGCTGCTGGACAAGCAGAACGCGACCGCCGAGCTGGCCGTGGACCTGGTGGAGAGCCTGTTCGGCAAGTCCACGCTGATGCGCGATTGAGGCCGGCGAACCCCGGGCTGAATGGTTCCGACCCCTGTTCACACTCGCTGCACGCGGCAGACGCCAGATTGCACCTCACGCGAGGCCTTCCCGTTGCGGGATGGCCCAGCGCGATGAAAAACCATGTAGTGGCGAACCCCAGGAGAAGACCATGAAGCGTGTAGTTGCCCTGATGCTGTTGTCGATGTTCTCGGTGGCCATGCTGGCTGGCTGCAACACCGTTGCCGGCGCCGGCAAGGATGTGCAGAAGGCTGGTGAGAAGGTCGAGGATGCCGCCAAGGGCAACTGAGCCCGGGGTGGTGCCCACGAAAAAGGCCGGGAGCTTCCCGGCCTTTTTTTGTGCGCGTTTTCTGCGCGCCTGCGTGATGCAGGCGGAGTGAACCATTCAAGCACGTGAGCATGCCTTTCATTGCAGGTTGACCGTCGATCAACAGCCGGTGCGCGAAGCTGGAACCACGGTAAGAACGCCGTTGCAACCAAGGGTTCCAGCAATGAACAAAGACATCATTTCCGGCAAGTGGTCGCAGCTCAAGGGCAAGGCACAGGCCAAGTGGGGCGATCTGACCAACGACGATTTCGATGTGGCCGAGGGAAATGCCGAGTACCTGGCGGGCCGTCTGCAGGAACGCTATGGCTGGGCCAAGGACCGTGCCGAGAAGGAAGTGCACGAGTTCTCCGACAGCGTCCGCAAGGATTATCCGGACTTCAAGTAAAAGTCCGTCGCGCTTCCCCCACAGCGCGCCCCCACAGCCCGGCGCCCGTACCGTGATGGTGCGGGCGTCGTGCTGTCTGCCTCAGCGTGCCGGCGGGTCGGACACGTAGCGGTTGGGGAAGGCCTGCGGTTCGCGCGGCAGGCGCGAGCGCGTATCCAGCACGATGCCGCGTGCGCGCAGGTTGCGTGCGCTGTCGTAGCGAAGCTCGGTCACGTAGGCCGGATCGCGGCTGGCGCGCTCGAACGCGGTGTCACGCACCTGCGAGGTCTCGCGATCGCCGTGGCCGGTGCCCAGTGCCGGGGCCTGCGACTTGGCGGCGTAGCCTTCGGCACGGCTGGCGCTGGCGCTGGCATCGGCGGACGCGGCAGAGGCTTCGGCCATCGGCGCCGGCGAGGCCGGACGGCGCAGGATCGGACGCGGCTCCGGCCGCCACACAGTGCGTTCGTTGAACACCGCGATGCCGATCACGCCCACGTTGTCCGGCCGCCCGGTGCGGCTGGCATAGCTGCCGCCAGGGCTGCTGAACACGAACTGGGCCACCTCGTCCTGGCTCTTGCGCCAGCCGGTGATGTCCGCGCTCTGACCCGGGTTGAGCACGTAGCCGGTCTGCGAGGGATTGGCGTCTTCGCCGGAAATGGCATTGATGCCGTCCACCGACAGCACCACCAGCACGCGGCGCGGGCTGTCGTTGTACAGGCGCACCGCATAGCGATGGCCGCGCTCGCCGGCCACCCAGCGCTGGCCATCGGCCGGGTAGCTGCGCAGTTCGGCGCCGCGGTCGCGGTCGACCAGACTCATGCGGACTGGGCCGTCCGGGGCGACCGGCGGCGGCAGCGGGGCCGGGCGGAAGCCGGCCAGGGGCAGGATCAGCAGCAGGGGCAGCAGGCGTTTCATCGGGCGTCTCCAGCGGGGTTGGGTGAACAAACGCGCCGCTGGCCCTGACGGGGTTGCCCGTGTGCACGGTAAACTGGCCCCGTTCATCGAAGGTTACCCCACGCAGTCATGACGACCCGAGTCCTTACCGGCATCACCCCCTCCGGCACGCCCCACCTGGGCAACTACGTTGGCGCCATCCGTCCGGCCATCGCGGCCAGCCGCGCGCCGGACATCGAAAGCTTCTTCTTCCTGGCCGATCTGCACAGCCTGATCAAATCGCAGGACCCGCAGCGCACCCAGCGCGCGACCCTGGAGATTGCCGCCAGCTGGCTGGCCTGCGGCCTGGACCCGGAACACGTGTGGTTCTACCGCCAGAGCGACATCCGCGAGACCACCGAGCTGATGTGGTTCCTGACCGCCATCGCCAGCAAGGGCATCCTCAACCGTGCCCATGCCTACAAGGCGGCGGTGGACAAGAACCGCGAAGAGGGCTTGGATGAGGATGCGGGCGTCAGCGCCGGCCTGTTCATGTACCCGGTGCTGATGGCCGCCGACATCCTCATCTTCAAGGCCAACCAGGTGCCGGTGGGCCGCGACCAGATCCAGCACATCGAAATGGCGCGCGATTTCGCCCAGCGCTTCAACCACGTGTATGGCAAGGAGTACTTCCCGCTGCCGGACGTGGTGATCGACGAGCAGGTGGCAACGCTGGCCGGCCTGGACGGCCGCAAGATGAGCAAGAGCTACCACAACACCATTCCGCTGTTCGTGCCGCGCGAAGAGCTGAAGAAGCTGGTGTTCTCGATCCTCACCGATTCGCGCGCACCGGGCGAGCCGAAGGACACCGAGGGCTCGGCGCTGTTCCAGATGTACCAGGCCTTCGCCACCCCGGAACAGACCGCCGAATTCGCCAAGGCCTTCGCCGCCGGCATCGGCTGGGGCGATGCCAAGCAGCAGCTGTTCGAGCGCATCGACAGCGAGCTGTCGCCGCTGCGCGAGCGCTACAACGCGCTGATGGCCGAGCCGGAAAAGATCGAAGCGCTGCTCAAGCGCCGTGGCCAGCAGCTGCGCGAGCAGCTGGCGGCCCCGCTGCTGGAAGAGCTGCGCCACGCCGTGGGCCTGCGTGACCTGTCCAGCGCCGGCGACATTGCCAGCGAAGATGCCGGCGTCGCCCGTGCGGCACCGCCGCTGTTCAAGCAGTACCGCGAAAAGGACGGCCGCTTCTACTTTAAGCTGACCGCCGGCGACGGCACGCTGCTGATCCAGAGCGAAGGCTTCGATTCGCCGCGCGATGCCGGCCAGCTGATCGCCGTGATCAAGCAGGCCGAGCAGGGCGACCAGCTGCAGAGCGAGCTGTTCAAGCTGGAAGCCGAGGTTGATGCCGTGCTGGCCGCGCTGGCGGTGCTGCGCGAAGCGGCCTGACCTGCTCGCCCATGTAGAGCCGAGCCCACGCTCGGCTTTGCTTTTGTAGAGCCGAGCCCACGCTCGGCTGGGCGGAAAAGCAGCCGAGCATGGGCTCGGCTCTACACGCCCCATCACCCATGGCATGATGCCTACGCGCCCCCGGCGCGATGACATGGAGTCTGCGATGGCCTGGTTGTCGCTGCTGCTGTTCCTGCCCTGGTTCCTGCTGCTGGGCAGCCTGTACTGGCTGTTTCCGCGCCAGCCGCGCACCGCGCGGCGGCGCCTGTTCGATACCACCACCCTGGCACTGGCCTTTGCCCTGAGCATCGGCTCGATGCTGTGGGGCTATCACATCGGCCGGGTGCAGCCCGGCGCCGGCCCGATCTGGCCGCAGGTGCTGGCCGTGCTGTATGCCTATGGGGCCTTCCTGGCGGTGCTGGTGCTGGCCCTGCTGCTGCGGCCGCGGTACCTGGCCCGGTAATCATGCTCGACTGCACGCGCCCTCTGTAGAGCCGAGCCCATGCTCGGCTGATGTCTGGCAGAAAGGCAGCCGAGCGTGGGCTCGGCTCTACAGAATTGCCGCCTCCGACCAAAGCCGCATCGAACCGGCCCCACGCCCGCGCCTACCATGGGGGTCTGTTCCTGATCCTGCCAGGTGCGTGCCGATGACCGCCGATCCCAGCATCCACACCATCGATACCGGTTTCCAGCGTCCCGACTTCGACGCGGCCTACCTCATCGTCGAGAACGGCCGTGCGGCCCTCGTCGACTGCGGTACCGGCCTGTCCGTGCCGCCCATGCTGCAGGCGCTGGCCGATGCGGGGCTGGGCGTGGAGGCGGTGGACTGGCTGCTGCTGACCCACGTGCACCTGGACCACGCCGGTGGCGCCGGCCTGCTGATGCAGCAGTTGCCCAATGCGAAGGCCGTGCTGCACCCGCGCGGCGCGCCGCACATGATCGACCCGACCCGGCTGATTGCCGGTGCCACTGCGGTCTACGGCGCCGAGGAAATCGCCCGCAGCTACGGCCGCATCGAAGCGATTCCCGAGGCCCGCGTGGTGGTGGCTGAAGATCGCCACCGCATCGACCTGGCCGGCCGTGAACTGCTGTTGCTGCACACGCCGGGGCATGCGCTGCACCACTACTGCGTGTGGGATGCGCGCAGCCGCAGCTGGTTCACCGGCGATACCTTCGGCATCTCCTACCGCGAGCTGGACAGCGCGCAGGGTGCCTTCATCTTCCCCACGTCCTCGCCGGTGCAGTTCGATCCGGAGGCGATGAAGGCGTCGATCCAGCGCATGCTGGGCTATGGCCCGCAGGCGATGTACCTCACTCACTATGGTCGCGTGCAGCAGGTGCAGAAACTGGCCGACGACCTGTTCGAGCAGATCGACGCGATGGCGACGATCGGCCGCCAGTGCGATGGGCGCCCGGACCGCCACCGTTGCCTGCTGGCCGCGCTGCAGGCGCTGTACCTGGAACGTGCACAACAGCATGGCTGCGCGCTGGACCAGGCCGCGGTGGCCGAGGTGCTGGCGATGGACATCGAGCTGAACGCGCAGGGCCTGGCCTGCTGGCTGGACCGCGCATCACGCTGACCGGGAGGCCTGCGCGGCGGTGTCACGACCACGTTACACTCTGGTGACTCCCCTTCCTGCCGTGGTATTGCCGTGAATCCGATGCGTGTGTTGCTGCTGTCGTCCTGCCTGTTCGTCGGGGGCCTGGCCCATGCGGCCAACGACCTGCCCGGTGGCGGCATCGATCCGCAGGCACTGTCGCGTCACGTGCAGGTGCTCGCTTCCGATGAATTCGAAGGCCGCGCACCGGCCAGCGAAGGCGAAGAGCGTACCGTGCAGTACCTGATCGAGCAGTTCCGCAGCTACGGCCTGCAGCCCGGCGGCCCCGATGGCAGCTGGGTGCAGCAGGTGCCGCTGGTGCGCGCGCAGCTGGACGGCCCGGCCAAGGCCAGCCTGCAGCTGAAGAAGGGCAAGCGCACGCTGGCCAATGGCGTGGACGTGACCCTGCAGAGCCTGCAGCCGCGCAAGCGCGTGCAGATCAACAACGCACCGCTGGTGTTCGTCGGCTACGGCATCGACGCACCGGAACGCCACTGGAACGATTACAAGGACGTGGACCTGCACGGCAAGATCGCCGTGGTGCTGATCAACGACGCCGACT
Organism: Stenotrophomonas sp.; assembly: GCA_003510825.1. GTDB lineage: Bacteria > Pseudomonadota > Gammaproteobacteria > Xanthomonadales > Xanthomonadaceae > Stenotrophomonas. Next base: position 14,392 of record DOKO01000066.1, on the reverse strand, counting down.
TTGAAGCCGATGCCCCGGGTGCGTTCGATGGCAAGGCGGTGACCTACTACGGCCGCTGGACCTACAAGTTCGAGGAAGCCGCGCGCCGCGGTGCCGAGGGCGTGCTGATCGTGCACGAGACCGCGCCGGCCGCCTACGGCTGGGCCACGGTGAAGAGCTCGGGCACCTCGCCGCTGTTCGACATCGAGCGCGGCCAGGCCGAAGCGATGGCCCAGCACACGCCGCTGCGTGGCTGGATGCAGCGCGAGCTGGCCGAGGCGATCTTCGCCGACGCCGGCCTGGATTTCGACGCCGAGAAGCGCAAGGCCATGCAGGCTGACTTCCGTCCGGTGGTGCTGGACAACGCGAAGCTGAGCGTGGATTTCGCGATCAAGCGCGAGCCGGTGGTGACCCGCAACGTGGTGGCCAAGCTGCCCGGCGGCGAGCATGGCGATGAGGCCGTGATCTTCTCCGCGCACTGGGATGCCTTCGGTATCGGCCAGCCCGATGCCAAGGGTGACCGCATCCGCCATGGCGCCATCGACAACGCCACCGGCGTGGCCACCGTGCTGGAACTGGGCCGCGTGTTCGCTGCCGGCCCGCAGCCGCAGCGCAGCCTGTACTTCGTCGCCCTGACGGCCGAAGAGAAGGGCCTGCTGGGTGCCAGCTACTATGCCGCACACCCGCTGGCACCGCTGGAAAAGACCGCGGCCGTGCTGAACATCGAAATGTTCAGCCCGGATGGCGCGACCCGTGACATCGCCTCGTGGGGCAAGGGCCGGGTGTCGCTGGAAGGCGACCTGGAGCGCGTGGCCAAGGCCCGCGGCCGCAGCTACAGCCCCGACCCGAACCTGGAAGCCGGCTTCTTCTACCGCGCTGATCACTTCGCCTTCGCCCGCCTGGGCGTGCCGGCCATCACCATCGGCCCGGGCCTGGACAAGCTGGACGGCGGCGTCGAGGCTGGCCGCGCGCTGCGCGAGAAGTACTTCGCCGACTGCTACCACCAGGCCTGCGATGCCTGGACCCCGAGCTGGGACCCGGCCGGCCACGCCGCCGACACCCTGCTGGTCTACGACCTGGGCGCCGAGCTGGCCAACAGCCGCCGCTGGCCGCAGTGGGAGAAGGAGTCGGAATTCCACGGTGCCCGCGAGAAGAGCGACGCCGCCCGCCGTTGAGGGTAGTGCCGGCCGCTGGCCGGCAATCCGGTGCGACGACGGAGGTAGAGTCGACCGTTGGTCGACTCTGCGCGAAGCGCGGGTTTCATGCGTCTGAAGGGAGAGCAGTCGACCAACGGTCGACTCTACCCGGCCGACATCATCGGCGCCGGCGCAACAGCGCCCACGCGCCCCAGCCACTGGCGGCGAGTACGGCCAGATAGCACACCACCATCGTGCGCAGGCCCACCGGGTGCAGTACACGCGCACGCGGGTGGCTGCCCATCGCCAGGGAACTGTGGCCACTGCCCAGGTCCACCGCCAGCTGCACTGCCAGCGCGGCACAGAACACCAGCAGCGCCACCCCGAAGCCGATGCGCGGCCATGAAGCCTGCGCGCTGGGGCGGCGCAGCAGCCAGGCCAGTGCCGTGGCTGCGGCAAGCGCCGCCGCGATCCACATCAGCGGCGACGCCGGAGACGCAGCAGCCACCGGCATCGCACCGGTGGCTGCGATCAGTACGACGCCCTTACTTGCGGGTGCCGTCGAGCCAGTTCGGGCCCTTGTTGGTGAGGAAGAAGACATAGACCACCAACGATACCGCGATCGTGGCGGTGACGTAGATGGCGAACCAGTCGACGTGGCCGGTCTTCAGCGCGCCCTGGTACAGCAGCGGGGCGGTACCACCGAACAGCGAATTGGCCAGCGCATAGCCCAGGCCCACGCCCAGTGCACGGATGTGGGTGGGGAACAGTTCGGCCTTCACCACCGCGTTGATGGAGGTGTAGCCGGTGAGGATGACAAAGCCCAGCGCCAGGGTCAGGAAGGCGAGGGTGGCATCGTGCTGGTGCGGCAGCTGGGTGATCAGGTACCAGCTGTACAGCACGCCGCCCACGCCGAAGAACACCAGCAGGCTCTTGCGGCCGATGATGTCCGACAGCCAGCCGCCGACCGGCTGCAGCACCATCAGGAACGTCAGCACGCCGAGGTTGACCAGGGTGGCGGTCATCGGATCATCCGCGGCAAACGCGCTCTGGATCATCTTCGGGCCGTTCACCGAGTAGGTGTAGAAGGCAATGGTGCCGCCGGCGGTGATCAGGAAGCACAGCAGCAGCGGACGCCACTGGTGCACGATCAGTTCGTACATCGAACCGGACTTCTTCGCCTTGCCTTCGCGCGCGGCCTCGATCGACGATTCTTCCATCGTCTCGTCCATGCCCCGGCGCAGCCAGAACACCACGACCGCGGCGATGCCACCGATGCCGAAGGCGATGCGCCAGCCGAACTCGGAAATCTCCGGCTTGCCCCAGAAGTTCAGCATCAGGAACAGGGTGAGCTGCGCCAGCACGTGGCCGCCGACCAGGGTGACGTAGTGGAACGAGGACAGGAAGCCGCGACGGCCGGGGATGGCGGCCTCGGACATGTAGGTGGCGCTGGCGCCGTACTCACCGCCGGTGGCGAAGCCCTGCAGCAGGCGTGCGAACAGCAGGATGATGGCCGCCCAGATGCCGATGCTGGCCGCGGTGGGCGTGATGGCGATGAGGAAGGAGCAGACGGCCATCAGGGTGACCGACACGGTGAGCGCCAGGCGACGACCGTGGCGATCGGCGAAGCGGCCGAAGAACCAGGCGCCGATCGGGCGCATCAGGAACGTGGCGGCGAAGATCGCCCATACGTACATGGTGGAGTTCTTGTCTTCGGGCGAGAAGAACTGCGATTCGAAGTACACGGCGAACACCGAGTACACGTAGACGTCATACCACTCCACCAGGTTGCCGGCGGAACCTTTGAGGGTATTGGAGATCGAGCGGCGCAGCGCGGCGCCGTCGGTGCTGGGGACAGCAGGTTGGGACGTGGTGCTCATCTGGGTGAGGATCCTCGATGCGGTGCTTCCATGCGGGAAAGATCGGTGCCAGGGGCGCGCGTGGGGCGCTGCCAGCCAGCCTCCTAGTTACTGCATCCCACGTCAACGCCGGGTGCCGGAGGGGCGGGCAGGGCATGGGGACCGCACAGGGTGACAGCGGCCCGCAGGGGGGACCATAGCTAGATCGTCGTACGCGATGTCGTGCGCTGCGCGTTCAGTAAAGCCCTGCAAGGCCTGCGCGACTGCCGGAAGCGGGGTTGCTCCGTCACCCGAACCTTCTAGAATCCCTTTTCCCCTGCCTGCTGGTGCGTCATGTCGGCTTCCCCTGTTCCTTCTGCGGCTGCCCCCCGGGGTGGCCTTGTCGCGCTGGCCCTGCTGCTGGTCTACGTGGTCTGGGGCTCGACCTACCTGGGCATCGCCAAGGCCCTGCACGGCGGCGCGCTGCCGCTCACCATGGTCTCCGGCAGCCGCTTCATCATCGCTGGCGGCCTGATGTACCTGGCCCTGCGCCTGTTCTGGAAGATGCCGCGGCCGAGCCTGCGGCAGTGGCGCAACCTGGTCATCATGGGCGTGACCATGCTGGTGCTGGGCAACGGCATGGTGGTGCTGGCCGAGCGCGAAGTGTCCTCAGGCCTGGCCGCCACGGCCGTGGCCTCGGTGCCGCTGTGGATGGCGCTGTTCTCCGCGTTTCGCGGCCAGCACGCCAGCCGCGGCGAATGGCTGGGCATCGCGGTCGGTTTCATCGGCGTGGTCTGGCTCAATGCCGGCAGCAGCCTCACGGCGTCGCCCACCGGGCTGGTGCTGCTGCTGATCGCACCGGTCGGCTGGGCGTTCGGTTCGGTGTGGGCACGCGGCCTGGACCTGCCTGGTCCATTCATGACCGCCGCCGGGCAGATGATCTGCGGTGGCGTGCTGCTGGTGCTGATCGGCCTGGCGGTGGGCGAGCGCCCGACCACGCTGCCCGATACCGGCGGCCTGCTGGCCATGGCCTACCTGTGCGTGTTCGGTTCCATCGTGGCGTTCACCGCCTATGTCTGGCTGCTGCACAACGTGCGTCCGGCGCTGGCCGGCAGCTACGCCTACGTCAATCCGGTCATCGCGGTGCTGCTGGGCGCGGCACTGAATGGCGAGCAGTTCGGCTGGCGCGATTTCCTGGCGATGGCGGTCATCCTGCTGGGCGTGGTGGTGCTGACCATGGCAAGGACCTGGAAGAAGTGAGCATGGACGAGAGGGAACAACGCCGCGGCCTATGGGTTACCGCATCCACCTTCGTGCTGTGGGGGCTGGTGCCGGTGTACTGGCATCTGCTCAACGAGGTGCCGTCGTTCCAGATCATTGCCCACCGCATCATCTGGTCCACGGTGCTGGTGGTGGCGTGGCTGCTGCTGAGCGCGCGCCTGGGCTGGTGGCGGAAGATCGCCGCGCAGCCGCGCGCGCTGCCGATCCTGGCGGTATCCAGCCTGACCATTGCCTTCAACTGGGGCCTGTACATCTGGGCGGTCAACGCAGGGCATGTGATCGAAACCAGCCTGGGCTACTTCATCAACCCGCTGGTGAACGTGCTGCTGGGCGTGCTGGTGCTGAAGGAGCGCCTGCGCCGCGTGCAGTGGATCGCGGTGGCGATGGCCGCGGTAGGCGTGGCCTGGCTGACCATCGATGCCGGCACGCCGCCGTGGATCGCGCTGGGCCTGGCGTGTTCGTTCGGCCTGTACGGGCTGCTGCGCAAGCTGGTGTCGGTCGATCCGGTGGCCGGACTGGGCGTGGAGAGCCTGTACCTGTTCCTGCCCGCGCTGGCGTTTGCGGTGTGGGCCGAGAACGGCCATGGCGGCGCGTTCTTCCACGGCTGGGGCTGGCGCAACGATCTGCTGCTGGTGTTCGGTGGCGTGGTCACCGCCGTGCCGCTGATCGGCTTCGCCTACGGGGTGAAGCGCATTCCGCTGTCGCTGGTCGGCATCCTGCAGTACATCGCGCCGAGCCTGCAGCTGCTGCTGGGCGTGTTCTTCTTCCACGAGGCGTTCGACACCGGCAAGGCGATTGGCTTTGCGGTGATCTGGGCCGGGCTGGTGCTGTTCGTCGGCGAGAACGTGCGGGCGATGCGGGCGGCGAGGGGTCGGATCCCTCCGCAACGCGGAGGGCTCTGACCCCCGGACTGAGCACAGAAAGGGGTCAGGGCCCTTCGCGTTGCGAAGGGATGCGACCCCGGTTCCGGCAAAAAAGAACGGCGCCCCGAGGGGCGCCGTTCTGCTTCCATCTCCGGCCAGGAGAGAGTTGGCCGGAACGGGAACGCGGGTGCAGGCTTAGAAGCGCTGCTGGTACTTCATGTACATGAAACGACCGATGTCGAAGCCGCCGTAGTAGACGAAGCTGCTGTTCGGCTGGCTGTACATGACCGGACCCTGGTGGTCGAACACGTTGTTCAGGCCCAGCGACACGGTGCCATCCCACGGCAGGCTGTAACGCACCTGCAGGTCGTGGAAGGTGTTCGAACCCACCTTGTTGGTCGGCGAAGCATCGGTGTAGGCCGAGCTGAAGTTCGGCAGGTTGCACTCATCCATGTAGGAGCACTTCTCCTTCATGCTGGAGTAGTAGCGCGCGGTCCAGCCGATGCCCAGGTTGCCGTACTGCCAGTCCAGGTTGAAGGTCGAGCGCACGCGGAAGTTGCCGCCCCAGCTGGTCAGCTGTTCCACCGGCGTGGTGACGGCGTTGTCGTTACGCTGCTCCAGGTAGTCGGTGTAGGTGGTGTTCCAGGTGACGGCGAACTTGCCGAACGTGGTTTCCGGCAGGCGGTAGCGCGCGCTGATGTCATAGCCGGCGGTTTCGCGGTAGCCGGCGTTGACCAGCGAGCGGTCCAGCGCGTTGACCTGGCCGTTGCTGCCGCGGGTGAAGCGACCGCAGGCCGCGTCCGAACCCTGCACGTAGCACTGTTCCAGGATGCTGGTGGCCGACTCGCCGACGATGGCGTTGTCGATGCGGATCTTCCACCAGTCCAGGCTGACGTCCAGGCCCTGCACGAAGTCCGGGCTGTAGACCAAGCCGACGGTCCAGGTCTTGGCGGTTTCCGGCTTCAGCTCCGGGTTGGAACCCGAGTTGAAATCGGTGGTGGCCTGCTGGCCCGGCTTGCTGGCCACGCTGCCGTCGCTGTTGAGCTGGCGGAAGTTGGCCGGCACGTTCAGGGCCTTGCAGCGTGCGGCAACCGCGGCGCTGGTGGCGGCGGTGCCGAACGAGGTATCGCACGGGTCGGTGAACGAGTCACGGCTGCTGACGGTGCCGCCGTACAGATCGTCCACGGTCGGCGCACGGAAGCCGGTGCCGTAGGTGGCGCGCACCAGCAGGCTGTCGATCGGCTTCCACTTCACGCCGAACTTGCTGTTGGTGGTCGAACCGAAGTTGTTGTAATCCGAGTAACGACCGGCCACGTCCAGCGACAGCTCACGGGCAAAGGCCATGTCGGCCAGCAGCGGCACCTGCAGTTCCAGGTAGACCTCGTTGAGCGAGTAGTCGCCCTGGGTCGGCTTGCCGCTGGTGCCGGCGATCTGGCCGTTCTGCACCATCAGGTCCGGGGTGTAGCGCGCTTCTTCGGTGCGGTGCTCGAAGCCCATCGCGGTCAGCACGTCGCCGGCCGGCAGGGTGAACAGCGAGCCGGAGATGTTGGCGCTGGCCACCTTGGTGGTGGTCTGGCTCTTGTCCACGAAGCGGGCGAACAGGTAGTCCTGCACGTCCTGGTTGCTCAGCGAGCCCGGGCCGGTGTAGCCCATCGGTGCGGCCGGGTTCCACGGCACGCAGCCGGCGATCACCGCATTGGTCGTACCGCAGTAGGCCACGCCATCCTTGATGAAGGACGGGCCGACGGCGAGGTTGACGTTCGGCTGGTACATGCTGCCCGTGCCGATGCGCTCGCCTTCATTGCGGTTGTAGGTGTAGTTGACGTTCCAGTCCCAGTAGCGCGAACCGGTGTCGAAGCTGCCTTCCAGACCCAGGCTGCCGCGCTTGGTCTCCATGTTGTTTTCGGTGCCACGCAGCATTTCTTCGGTGCGGTGCGAGAACAGCACGTCCTGGCCCCACAGGTTGAATGCGCTGTCCTTGGACAGGGCCGCACGCGAGCCGTTGCGCGCCTGCGTGGCGGTGACCGAGTACGGGTAACCGGCCAGGTGCTTGCTCGATTCGCGCTTGCTGTACAGCGCATCGGCAACCAGACGCAGGTTGTCGGTGATCGAGAAGCCACCGTTGGCGAACACCGAAGTGCGCTCCAGGCCGGTCAGCAGGCTCATGTTGGTCTTGGTGTTGGCACCATCGGCCGGGTTCAGCGTGTGGAAGTTGGCTGCATCGGTCGGGTCACCGCCCGGGCCGACAGTCACCGGCTTGCCGCCGACGGTGACGCTGCCCCACGGCGTGGTGCCGTTGAGGCCATCGTTCGGATGACGCGGGCCATTGACGTAGCGGGTGAACTCACGCGCACCGCCCATCACTTCGTCTTCCTTGGTGCGCTCGGCACCCACGCTGAACCAGCCGCGGTCGAAGGTCTTGCCGAAGGTGGCGCTGTAGGAGCGCTTCTGGCCATCACCTTCGCCGTACTGGCCGACGTAGACGCTGGCTTCGCCACCGTCGAAATTCTTGCGGGTGATGATGTTGACCACACCGGCGATGGCGTCCGAGCCATACAGCGCCGACGCACCGTCGGTCAGTACTTCGACGCGCTCGACGATGGCCGAGGGAATCGAGGCCAGGTCGGAATAACCACCGGCGCTGACGCCCATGCGGCGGCCGTCGATCAGCACCAGGCTGCGTTCCGGGCCCAGGTTGCGCAGGCTGACATACATGCCACCGAAGTCGCGCGAGGAGGTCAGCGACGAAGCGCGGCTCATGCTCGGCGAACCGGCAGCGGTCACGTCCTGCAGGATGTCGGCGACGTTGACGTAGCCCTTCTTCTCGATCTCGGCGCGGTTGAGCGCGACCACCGGCTGGGCGGTCTCGACACTGGCCTGGCGGATGCGCGAGCCGGTGATTTCGATGCGATCGAGGTTGGTGGTGTTGTCGCCCGCATCCTGTGCGAAGGCGGGGGTGGTGCAGCTGGCGGCCAGCGCGATGACGATCGCGTTGCGCAGCGGGGTGGTCTTCAGGGACATCCGTGAAATCTCGTGTTTCAGAAAAAAACATGCGCCCGTTCTATGGGCGCGTGGGGTACTGCAAACCAACGTGGGGGGCGGGATTCTAGAGTGTTTTCATTCGTAACTGTTTGTCCCTGCGTGTTACATCGCGCCGAACATGAATCGCAACCAACAATCCACAGGTGTGCTGTGCGCAGCGTCACGCGCGAGGTGTTTTCGATGCGCAGAGGCATCGATAACGGCGGTAGTCGCGCGATCTGTAATGCACGGAGTGTGCGAACGTTCATCCACGCACGGCGTGGATGACGCCACATCAGTAGATCCACGCCATGCGTGGATGACGTGCCCACAAAAAAAGGGCGAAGCCTTCGCTTCGCCCTCCAGATCCATCACTCCGCACACCGGCGCGTTGGTCAGGTCTCGCGCAACGCCGTAGTGATCGGCAGGCGCGCCGCGCGCAGTGCCGGGAACAGGCCACCGACCAGGCCGATGCCCAGTGCCCACTTCAGGCCATTCCACAGCAGCTCCGGCGAGACATGGAACTTGAACACCACCGCGCTGAAATTGCTGCCGATGGTGGACACGCTGTAACCGTTGAACAGCAGCCAGGCCACCGCACAGCCCAGCAATCCGCCCAGCAGCGCCAGCAGCATGGTTTCCAGCATCACTGCAGTCACCACCGGCAGGCCGCGGAACCCGATCGCACGCATGGTGGCGATCTCGCGTGCACGCGTCGCGACCGCGGCGTACATGGTGTTGAGCGCACCAAACACCGCGCCCACCGCCATGATCGTGCCGATCACCTTGCCAAGAATGTCGATCAGCCTGGTCAGGCCGCCGCCCTGCTTGCTGTAGTACGCACGCGTGGTTTCCACGTCCAGCTTCAGCCGCGGATCGGCCGCCACGGCCGCCTTGAACTGTTCGAAGCCAGGCTTGCCATCGGTGCGCACGCTGATCGATTGCCACGCACTGCGCTGGTAGGTGGTGGCCAGCGTATCGGCATCGGTCCACATTTCCGAATCGTGCGCATCCCCCGAGGCGAACACGCCGACCACGGTCCAGGCCTGGTTGCCCAGGGTCAGCGTCTTGCCGACGTCCAGATCGCGGAACTGTCCCTGCGCACCCTGGCCGACCACGATCTCGCGCAGGCCGGTGCCGAACTTGCGGCCCTGCACGATCTTCACCTTGTCATGCACTGCCCACGCCTGCGGGCCGACGCCGCGGAACTGCGCGTTGACGTCGGTGCCGTCGGCCTTGGACACGAGGTTCACCACCTGTGACAGCTCCGGCGACAGCAGCGGCCGGCCTTCGCCATCGCGACTGATGCCGGGCAGGGTGGACAGCATTGGCACCTGCTCGCGGGTGATGACCGAATTGGTCTCGGCCTGCGAACCGCCGCGCAGCACGATGGCGGTGGTGTCATCGCCGGTGTTGTTGAGCGTGGCCTGGAAGCCCTCGCCCATGGCCAGCATCGCCACCAGCACGCCGACCACGCCGGCAATGCCCACCACGATCACCGAGGAGGCACCCCAGCGCTGCGGCAGGCTGGCGATGCCGATACGGGTGGCCGCAAGCGCCAGTCGCCCGCTGCGGGTCAGCAGCAGCCACAGCGCCACCAGCACCGCCACGGCCAGCACGCCCACCCACGGCAGGCCGATCCACAGCACCAGGCCCACCGCCAGCAGCAGCACGGTCAGTGCATTGCCCAACCACTTCTTGATCCTGTTCATCGGGAATGCTCCTCAGCGGCCGGCCAGTGCATCGACGATCTTCAGGCGCTTGGCGCGCAGCGCGGGCAGCAGCCCGACCACGATGCCGATCACCAGGATCAGGCCGATGCCCACCAGCCAGGTGGGGGTGGGTACGTGCGGTGGCAGCATGCCCAGGCTCTTCGGCGCGATCGCCGGCAGCACCAGTGCGGCCAGGCCCATGCCGATCAGGCCGCCGAGGCCGATCAGCAGCACCGACTCGACCATCACCAGCGTCAGCACGGTGCTGTCCTTGAAGCCCAGCGTCTTCAGCGTGGCCAGCTCGGGAATGCGCTCGCGCACGGCCTGGGCCATCGTGTTGCCGGTCAACAGCAGCAGGGTGAAGAACACCGCGCCCATGATCGAGGTGACGATCATGCCGATGTCCGCGAACTGCTTGACGAAGGCCTGCTGGAACGCGGATTCGGTCTGGGTCTTGGTCTCGTGGTCGGAGTTGGCCGAGATCGCATCGATGGCCTGCGCCACGCGGGAGGCATGGTCGGGGTTGTCCAGGGTGATCGTGTACCAGCTCACCTGGTTCTTGATGTAGTCGTTGGATTCGTCGAAGTACTTCCAGTTCATCATCAACTGGCGTTCTTCGTTGCTCGCCTGCGCGCGGTCCTTCGAGCGGAAGATGCCCTTCAGTTCCAGCGGCCAGTCATTGCTGCCGCCGCGCGGGAAGATCGTGGCCTGCAGCGGAATGGTGTCGCCGATCTTCCAGCCGAACTGGTTGGCCAGGGTCTCGCCGACGATGGCGCCGGTGCGGGTCTGCTTCCAGTCTTCCAGCTGCGCCGGCTCGATCTGCAGTTCGCGGTAGACGTCGAAGTAGTTGGGCGACACCGAGAAATTCGGGAAGAAGTTCTTCGGGTCCTGGTAGATGCCGCCGAACCACATGCCGTAGGCCACGTCGCGCACGCCATCGACCTGGCGGATCTGCGTTTCCAGGCGGATCGGCAGCGACTGGGTGATCGACAGGCGCGAGGCGGTGACCAGGCGGTTGGCACCTTCCACGCTGCCGCCGGAGTTGAACGCCACGCGTACCGAATCGAGCATGCCGAACAGCAGGAACGCCGCGACCACCGAGAGCAGGGTCAGCAGGGTCCGGGTGCGGCTGCGGAACAGCTGGGCCCAGACCAGGGAAAAGTATTTCATCGCCGGGGCCTCCGTTAGTGGGCCAGCGGGGCGTCGGCCAGCTCGCCCTTGTCCAGGTGCACCGTATGGGTGGCGTACTCGGCGGCCTTCGGGTCATGGGTGACCATGATGATGGTCTTGCCGTGTTCGCGGTTGAGCTGCTGCAGGAGGCCCAGGATCTCCTCGGCTGACTGCCGGTCGAGGTCGCCGGTCGGTTCGTCGCAGATCAGGAAGGTCGGGTCGGAGACGATGGCGCGGGCAATCGCCACGCGCTGCTGCTGGCCGCCGGACAGTTCGTTGGGGCGGTGGCTGCGGCGGTCGGCCAGGCCGACCAGGGTCAACGCGATCTCGGCATTGCGCTTGCGCTGTGCGGCACTGAGGTGGGTCAGCAGCAGCGGCAGCTCCACGTTCTTCTGCGCGGTCAGCATCGGCATCAGGTTGTAGAACTGGAACACGAAGCCGACGTGGTGGCTGCGCCAGGTCGAGAGCTGGCCGCCGCTCATCTGGTCGATGCGCTCACCTTCGATGCTGATCTCGCCGCCACTGGGGTTGTCCAAGCCGCCGATCAGGTTGAGCAGGGTGGTCTTGCCCGAACCGGACGGGCCCATCAGCGCGACGAAGTCGCCGCTGGCGATGTCCAGGTCGATGCCATGCAGCACCTGCACTTTTTCCGGGCCGCGTTGGTAGGTCTTGGTGATGTTGCGCAGTGAAACCAGGGTCGACATCGGGGTTCTCCACGAAGGGTGGGACACGGGAACGCGCGCCGGCCACGGGCCGGAGGGCATGCATCGAACGGTGCTGCCGGCGGCGCCACGCGGGCGCCAGGCCGTTACTGCGCTTGTTTCAGTCGAACCCTGGCGCCATCGCGCAGGGTGTCCTGTGGGCTGACCACTACGCTTTCACCTGCACTCACGCCCTTCAGCAGCTGGCGGTCCTTGCCCATTGCCTGGCCGGCCTGCACGGGGCGCTGCTGCACGCGGTCGGCATCGCCCAGCACGAAGGCCACGCTGGCACCGTCGCGCTCGACCACCGCCGTGGCTGGCACGCGCACGCCCTGCGGCTTGCTGGCGGTGGCCTGCGGCTGCGCCTGTTCCAGGAAACTGACCCGCACGCCCATCTCCGGCACGATGCGCGGGTCCTTCACCTTCAGCGCCACGCGCACCTTCACCGTGGCCTTGCCGCGGTCGGCGGTGGGGATGATGGCGATCACCTCGCCGGGAATCTTCCACTCCGGGTAGGCGTTGAGCGTGGCTTCCACCGGCATCTTCGGCTGCACGCGGCCGATGAAGGCTTCGCCCACTTCCACTTCGATCTCCAGCGACTCCATGTCGACGATGGTGCCGATGCCGGTGCGGGTGAAGCCGCCGCCGGCCGACAACGGCGAGACGATCTCGCCCGGCTGCGCGGCCTTGGCGGTGACCACGCCGGAGAACGGCGCGCGCACGATGTTGTTGTCCACGCCAAGGTCGGCGATGGCGAGCTGGTCGCTGGCCACCTTGACGTTGCGCTGGGCGGTATCGAGCTGCGCGCGGATGCTGTCACGCTGGGCCACGGCCTGGTCGTACTGCGAGCGCGAGACCAGCTGCTGGCCGACCAGTGCCTGCAGGCGGCTGGCTTCAGCGGCGGCCTGGCGCTGCTGCGCCTGCAGGCCGGCCACCTGTGCACGTGCGGCCTGCACCTGCGAGGCGGAGAGGCTGCGCTGTGCATCGGCATCGATCGGGTCCAGCGTGGCCATGACCTGGCCGGCCTCCACCCGCATGCCTTCCTCGATCATCACTTCGCGCACCTTGCCGGTGATCTTGGCCGAGACCGTGGCCATGCGCCGGGCCACCACGTAGCCGCTGGCATCGAGCACCGAGCTGCTGGCGTTGCCCTGCTGGATCGCCACCGCCGGTGCGGTGTCGACCTCAGGCGCCGGCTCGCGGCCGAACAGGAAGAAGGCACCGCCGGCCAACAGCAGCACGATCACCACTACCGCGATCCACAGCCAGCGGCGGCCGCCTGGGCCATCCCCGGAGGACGGCGGCGGGTTCTTGCGGTCGATACGGAGTTCCTTCAACAGCTCGGCAGAAGCGTTCATTGCGTTCCATCACAGGCGTTCGGGCGGAGTGGCCGGAAGGGCGACAGCAGCGGTTCCGGTGGCAAAGCGTGCGGCACAGCATGCAGGTGGCACGGGGCGGGATGGCAGTGACAGCTGTCACCCGATGTAGCTGACGGCGGCCACTGCGAAACGTGACCGGGGCGGCACAGGATGGCAACGTCCCCGCTACCGGTACCGCACCCATGGATCCGACCGCAGCTCCCACTACGGCCCCGCTGGCCCGCCTGCACCAGGTGCAGGTGCATTACGCCGGCCATGCCGCGCTGCAGGGCATCGACCTGCAGGTGCGTGCCGGCCAGGTCCTGGCCCTGCTGGGCCGCAACGGTGCTGGCAAGAGTACCGCGATCAGCGTGCTGCTGGGCCTGCGCCGCGCCGATGC